>JBEBHO010000202.1:0-18190 GCA_040081095.1 Nitrospira sp. | reverse complement strand
CGAGGGGAAGCCGATTGCAACGGTGTCATTGTTCGGATTGACCTTCGCCGATGCCGCGCATGGCTGGGCGAGCGGTGAGAACGGGACAGTGGTGCATCTGCATGCCGGCGAGTAAGTAAGACTCTTCTCCTGCAGATTGCCGAAATCCTTCTGCTCATGTGCGGCTCGTAATCCGTGCCTTGAGGCCTGGGATAATTAGAAGAACAAGGATCGGTGGATTCTAAATCATTGAACAGGGGGTGAATTTCCCAGGAGTAAGCACTCATCGCCATGAAGCAATAGTTGAAATCATGTAGCCGTTAAACCCTCCGCCGTGGCTCGTATTCAGTCCTCAAGCTCAGCTTTACTTTTTACATTATATCCGCTAAGTGTGCGCAACTTGGATGCGGGATATTCCTGCAGCCGTGACCGAATAGGCTGGCATGACTCCCTCACCGGGCGGACAACCAACCGAACCAGTGCCCTCTCGACAGCCAGGGGTAAGAGCCGCTGGCTCATCCGGTAACTCATCAGCGAACTCTTTTCAAATTACACCTCCGTCGGTCTCGCTGCCTAAAGGCGGCGGTGCTGTTCGCGGCATCGGCGAAAAGTTCGCCGCCAATCCGGTGACTGGTACCGGTTCGATGTCGGTCTCGATTGCGACCTCGCCTGGGCGCTCAGGCTTCGGCCCACAGCTGTCGCTTTCCTATGATTCTGGTGCAGGCAACGGGCCCTTTGGCCTTGGCTGGAGCCTCTCGCTTCCCTCCATCACACGCAAAACCGACAAAGGCTTGCCGAAGTATCAAGACACAGATGAGTCGGACGTCTTCATCCTCTCCGGTGCGGAAGATTTAGTGCCTGTACTCAATCCGGATGGGAGCCGCCACAAAGACACCACGACAGTGCCAGGGTACGAAATCCGCCGCTATTGTCCTCGTGTCGAAGGGTTGTTTGCGCGCATCGAGCGCTGGACGAATTCCTCCGATCCTCAAGATATCTTCTGGCGTTCCATCTCCAGGGACAACGTCACCACCTGGTACGGCAAGACGACTCAGAGCCGCATCGCCGATCCCTCCGATCCACTTCAGAGCTTCAGCTGGCTGATCTGTGAAAGCTGCGACGACAGGGGCAATGCCATCGTCTATGAATACAAGGCGGAGGACTCAGCAGGGGTCGAGACCTCACAGGCTAACGAACGCAAGCGCGAACGCACGGCCAACCGCTATCTGAAGCGTATTAAATATGGGAATCGTGTCTCGCGTCTGGTCCAGCAGGATCTGACTCAGGCCTCCTGGATGTTCGAGGTGGTGTTCGACTATGGGGATCACGATCCGGACGTCCCATTACGAGATGAACCAGGCAAGCAATGGACTGTTCGTCAGGATCCCTTCTCATCGTACCGAGCCGGCTTTGAGGTCCGGACCTATCGCCTCTGTCAGCGCGTCTTGATGTTCCATCATTTCAGCGAACTGGGTGTGACGCCTTGTTTGGTGCGCTCAACGGATTTGCATCATGCGCAAGGCCCGATTGCTTCCTTCCTCACATCCGTCACCCAGTCCGGCTACAAGCGCAAGAATGATGGAACTTATCGGAAAAAATCACTCCCGCCCGTCGAGTTCACCTACCGCGAGGCCAACATTCAGGAAGAGGTTCATGAGGCAGACCCCGCTAGCTTGGAGAACCTGCCTCAGGGTTTGGATAATAGCCGCTACCAATGGGCTGACCTTGATGGCGAAGGACGCTCAGGAATTTTGACTGAGCAGGGCGGAGCGTGGTTCTACAAGAGGAACCAGAGCGCGGTGCCGGTGAGAGATCCGGCTGGTAACGAAACCACCCGTGTCCGCTTTGCCCCGCTGGAATGCGTGGCCACCATGCCTTCGTCGGCCAATCTCAGCGGCGGTCAACAACTTCTAGATTTGGCAGGCGATGGCCGACTGGACGTCGTGGATTTCGAGGGGCCGGCACCAGGCTTTTACAAGCGCACATCGGAGGAGGAATGGCAAACGCACAGGC
The DNA here is from genome assembly GCA_040081095.1 of Nitrospira sp. Classification (GTDB taxonomy): domain Bacteria; phylum Nitrospirota; class Nitrospiria; order Nitrospirales; family Nitrospiraceae; genus Nitrospira_D. The sequence continues at coordinate 16,198 of JBEBHO010000202.1, read as the reverse complement.
CGTTTGCCTCCATTCCGAACATTGCCTGGCACGATCCCAATCTGAAATTCATCGATCTCACCGGCGACGGCCACGCGGACATCCTCATCACCGACGATCAAGCCTTCAGCTGGTACCAGTCCATGGCCGAAGCCGGGTTCGGCCAGGCTGAGAACGTGCGTCAGGCCATGGATGAAGAGCAGGGGCCCAGGCTCGTCTTCGCCGATGGCACCCAGTCTATCTACCTTGCCGATTTGTCCGGAGATGGCCTGACCGATCTTGTGCGTATCCGCAACGGCGAAGTCTGCTACTGGCCCAACCTGGGCTATGGCCGCTTCGGTGCCAAGGTTACGATGGACCACGCGCCTTGGTTCGATGCGCCAGATCTCTTCGACCAGCGCCGCATCCGTCTCGCCGATATCGATGGCTCAGGCCTGGTGGATATTCTCTACCTCACCGGCCAGGGCGTGCAGCTCTACTTCAACCAGGCCGGTAATGCCTGGAGCGAGCGGCGTCTCCTCACGACGTTTCCACGCATCGACAACCTCTCGTCCGTGTCTACTGTCGATTTGCTCGGCAATGGCACCGCCTGCCTGGTCTGGTCATCTCCATTACCGGGTGAGGCGCGCAGCACCATCCGTTACATCGACCTCATGGGCGGGCAGAAACCTCATCTGCTCACCAGCAGCAAGAACAATCTCGGCGGTGAAACCATCGTCACGTACGCCCCCTCCACCAAGTTCTATCTGCAAGATAAACAGGCCGGGAAACCCTGGATCACCAAGTTGCCCTTCCCGGTCCACTGCGTCGAAAGGGTCACGGTTTGTGACACCTGGCGCCAAACCGAATTTTCCAGCACCTACAGCTACCATCATGGCTACTTCGATGGCATCGAGCGCGAGTTCCGTGGCTTCGGCCGCGTGGAGCAGGTGGATGTGGAAACCTACGGCAAGTTCATGCAGGGCAACGCAGCGAGTCCCTACATCACCGGCGATCACGATCTGTATCAGCCTCCTATCAAGACCGTTACCTGGTACCACACCGGGGCAGCCTTCGATCGGCATCGCATCCTCTCGGCCTTCAAGAACGAGTATTATCCCATCCCAGGATTCACCGAACACCAGCTTCCGGAACCGACACTGACGCCGACCGAACTGTCCGCCGAGGAGTGGCGCGAAGCCTTGCGTGCCTGCAAGGGGATGGTTCTCCGCCAGGAAGTGTTTGAAGTGGATGTGGACGCGCTCGTCCAAGAGAAAGAGGTGCCCGTGCGCCTCTATACCACCGCCTATCACAACAGCGCGATCACCCGACTGCAGCCGCAGGGCATCAACCGCCATGCCGTCTTTCTCGTGACGGAGAGTGAAGCGATTATCTACAACTATGAACTGGATCTGCGTCAGACGGTGCCCAATCCCGATCCGCGCATCGCCCATACGTTGAATCTGAAGATCGACGAAATGGGCAATGTTCTGGAATCAGTTGCGGCGGTGTATCCGCGCATCGGCAGGCATACAGATCGCTCTCTGAGCGATGAGCAGCGCGCACTCATTGACCAGGTGCAAAAAGGTGAGCGCCATCTCGCGCTCAATTGCACCAGCTTTACTGAGGACATTAACGATCCGAACACGTACCGCCTGCGAATGCCCTGTCAAACCCAGACATGGGAAGTGACAGGCATTCAGCCATCAGGCACATACTTCACGCTTGCCGAGTTAAAGCAGAGAAGCTTGACAGGCAGCGGTGTCGGTGAAATTGCATACCACCGTCAGCCCAATAGCACACCACAAAAGCGCCTGGTCGAATGTGTGCGCACCCTGTTCTTTGCGGACGACTTGATCCATCACCGCCCATATGGAGAGCATGGCCCACTTGGCTTGCCCTATGAAAGTTACAAACTCGCGCTTACAAACGATTTGATTGCTAGCGTATATGGGGATCAAGAACGCATTGATGCCGCCGTGTCGGCGCTCGATGAACAGGTCAGCGGCTTCCCAGTCAGCGGTTACTACAAAGGGGATGCGTTGTTTGCAGGCTATCCCATCACTCTAGAATCGCTTGAAGATCAGTATTGGATAGCGTCGGGCAGAGCCAGTTTTGAAAGCGATGCTGCCCGACACTTTTACCTCCCCGAGCGGTACACCGACCCATTCGGTAATGAGACCACACTTCAATACGACGGCAAATATGACCTCTTTATCCAGTCCAGTACCGATGCCTTGGGTAACACCAGCGGCATCGCAATGGAACAGGTGACCCCTACTCCGACCGACCCGCGCACCGAAAGACCGCGATTCGATTACCGTGTGCTTGCCCCCATTGAAATGGTGGACGCCAACGGCAACCGCAGTGAAGTGGCTTTCGACATCCTCGGCATGGTCGTGGCCTCGGCAGTCAAGGGCAAAGGCACCGAAGCGGATGACCTAATTGGCTTTGACGATGCGCTGCTCAATCCCTCTGCCGCCGCAGTGCAGGCCTTTTGCATTAACGCCACGATGAATGAGCAAACTGCCAAAATGTGGCTGGGCAAAGCAAGCGCGCGTTTTGTCTATCACTTTGGCGAAGAGCGTGACGTGCAAGGAGTATTTATCAAGTGGGAAGGCTTTCCCGCTGGCGCATGCGGAATCGTGCGCGAACGCCACGCCAGCAAGGTGGTGCTCGATCCGTTACGGGAAAACCCGCTTCAAGTCTCGCTGGAATGCTCCGATGGCACCGGCAACGTCCTGATGAAGAAGGTGCAGGCCGAACCTGAGCATGAAGGCAGGCCGTTACGCTGGATCATCAACGGGCTCACGGTTCTCAATAACAAGGGCAAGCCGGTCAGACAGTACGAGCCCACCTTCAGTGCCGACTTTGGCTGTGAACTGCTGCAGGCCAATGGTGTTTTCACTACTACCTACTATGATGCGGCCGGCCGCCCGATACGGGTAGAGATGCCCGACGGCACCTTCAGCCGCGTCGAGTTCTCACCCTGGCATGTGAAGGCGTTTGATGCGAATGATACAGTCAAGGATAGCCAGTGGTACCGTGAACGACTGACGAGGGCTGAGAGAACATCGCAAACTGGGACTGACGAAGAAGAGCAGCGAGCCGCCAACGCATCACCTGAAGAAAAGCGGGCCGCGCGCCTTGCTGCCGCCCATGCCGACACTCCGGCACAAGTTCATCTCGACAGCCTGGGCCGCGAAGTCGTCGCTATTGCCCACAATCGGACCAATGGCGTTGACGACACCTACCTCACGTTCACCAAGCTCGATGTCGAAGGGAAGCCGCTGTGGATCAGGGATGCGCGCGGTCATTTGGTGATGCAATACATCATCCCGGCCAAAGCAAATCATGATCCGAGTAACGCCATGCCTGCTGATGCAGTTCCCTGTTACGACATTGCCGGGAATGTGCTCTTCCAGCACAGCATGGATGCGGGCGACCGCTGGATGCTGATGGATGCGACCGGGAAGCCCATGCTGGCATGGGATATGAACGACAATGGCGTGGGTACCGCGCAGCAACAACATCGCTACCGCACTGAGTACGACGCGTTGCACCGCCCCAGGGCGCAGTGGCTCACCATCAATGCCGATGCGCCAATCATGGTGGAGCGGTATGAGTACCGAGATGCCAATAACCCAGATGGCACCCCAAACTCACAATTGGCTCAGGACAAAACTGCTAACCTTCTCGGCCAGCTCGTTCGTCAGTACGAATCCAGTGGCTTGATCGAAACCATTCGCCGTGACTTTAAGGGGAATGTGCAGGAGGTTCGGCGGACATTGATAAAAGATGCAACGGTATCCGTGGTTGACTGGCAGGGGAATCTGGCCGGCAAGCTGGAAACCGAAACCTACGTACAGCTCACCGAGTACGATGCTTTGAACCGCATGGCGCGGCAGGAAAATTGGCACCCGCTTGGCGGCGTGGGGGCCGTCTATAAGCCCACTTACAGCGAGCGCGGAGCTCTGAAGAGTGAAACCTTTACCCTGCGCGGGACATTAACGAATGCCATTGAAGACATTCGTTACAACGCCAAGGGTCAGAAGGAATATCTCGAACTCGGCAACGGCACGCTGGCCCTGTACGACTATGATGAGAGGACCTTCCGTCTGAAGCAAATTCGAACCACACGCCCGGCCGATGCGAGTGATTTTCCGGATCGTCACTCAAACCTTCAAGATATCAGCATCATCCAGCAACTGCACTACACTTATGACCCGGTCGGCAATATCACGGAGATCTACGACGAAGCGTTCAAGCCGGTGTTCTTCGCCAATGTCATGGTCGAGCCGCGCAGCCGGTACGAATACGACGCCCTCTACCGTCTGATCTCTGCCACCGGTCGAGAGAACAGCATCCCGATTGATGCACCAGGGAAGTTTGATCGACAAGAGGACTTTGGTTTTCCGGTGCAAGACGTCAACGCCCTGCGCAACTACACTCAGCGCTATGAATACGATCGCGTCGGCAATATCCACCAGATGCGCCACCTGGTCACCAGCGCGACCGGCGCCTGGACGCGCAACTATGACTATGCCTTCAACGATCCTGCTCAGCCGGCCAGCAACCGACTCTGGCGTACTTGGGAACATGCTCCTGACTGGAACAACACAGGTGCCAGCAATAAAGTCACCTACGGCTACGACACCCACGGCAATATGCTGAACCTGGCCAATGTCTCTCCGGGACAGCAGTTGCAGTGGGATTACCGCGACATGATCAAGAATCTCGATGGTATCGGTGGAGGCGTGGCCTATTACCAGTACGACAGCGGCAAACAGCGCACTCGTAAGCGCATCGTGAATCAGAACGGTGGTGGCTACTGGGAACGCATCTATCTCGGCGGCTATGAGCGCTACCGCCGCTACAATGGGGGGAGCACCGCGCCAGTCGAGGAGATCGAATCCCATCATCTGTTCGAAGGCGAGCAACGAGTGCTACTGGTGGATGATGTGATCACCTCATCAAAAGGTACTCCGCATGCACGACCTGATGGCCTGACGGTCAAAGCACAAACACTGTTCCGCTATCAGTATAGTAATCATCTCGGCTCGGCATGCCTGGAGCTGGATCACGAGGCAGCGATTATTTCCTACGAGGAATATCACCCCTACGGTACGAGCGCCTATCGTGCGAGAACACGCCACAGCGAAGCGCCGGCGAAGCGGTACCGCTATACGGGGATGGAGAGGGATGAGGAGAGTGGGTTAGGGTATCACGTTGCAAGGCATTTTGCCACTTGGCTAGCGAGATGGACAGCGTGTGATCCAGCAGGTTTGGCAGATGGAGTTGTTCGGTATTGCTACGCCAAAAACAATCCTGTGTCACGTTCCGATGCTGCGGGGCGGCAGAGTACGTCCGTTACTAACCCTGCATTGGAAGAGGGGCAGATAGATCTAAAATGGCATATGGCCTTTATCAGGCAGGTCGACCAGATGTTGCCTGATGAACAAACCCCAACAACTGCGGTGGAAAAAGCTGTTGATGTCGATATCGATACCGAGCAACACAGCCGCGCGGTCGTCGAGATCATCAACCTGGCAATTAGTATCGCAGCTACAAGCGCCAGAGAAAAAGGCCAGGAATTAACCGAGTATGAATTGCTGCGCAATGCCCTGTTCGATCAGGTTACTCACTATCGAAATATTGATGCAGCACATGCACAGAATCTGATTTTGCGCGATGTTGACCACTACCTCACTGGGCGGATTCAGAAATGGCGATCCTTTCTTTTTACGAGACAAAAGAATGATGATCCGGGACCAACCAAGGACGAGCGAACCGTGCTTCTAGGCAATCTCGCCGCGGAGGAGTATGACGATCGAAAGCGCAAAGGCTTTAGTGCGGCCAAAGATCCAGCCGCGCCCAATGCAATGAGCGGCCTTGAGGAAACTAGCAAGCCGGTGTCTGCGCCGGGCGGTCGGTTTTGGGCATGGCTCGGTGGGCAGCATTTACTAGAGCGCGGTGACCCTGCTCGAACGGCGGACGCGGCTACTCTTAGAATCACCGAGCAAGATGTGTCGAGTCGGCGATCAGAGGGACAGATTGCAGCCGGCATCTTTGGGACGGTGCATCGGATGATTCAAGATCAGATTCGTTTGTTCTGGGATGCTCCAGGACGATGGTTGAATCAATGGCGAGAGGCAAGACTTGTGTTCGACATTTTGCCTGAGTACTTCAAGGCCCAGTTACGCCAATGGCATACCGCCGCTAAGCAGCTAAAGCCCTATTTTGGGTTTTGACAAGTATCGGAGGAGGGTGAAGAAAAAGGTGCCAGGACCCGCAGTTTGAACAGAAGGTTGAGAGTTGAGTGTCATACGAAGAAAGGCTGCTGTACCAACTCCTTGATCTCCTACCGCGACAATCGGGCGGATGCATGCGAGCCGTTGTTTGAGGGTGGCGAAGATTCTGTCCGACAAACCTCAATCGATAACAGACTCACGATAGTTCGTTTCGGCTGAGCGGCTCGTCGGTGCGAGTTGATCAACCGAGTAACCATGTAAGTAACGGAGACGATATCAATGGCTAAGTCACCGAAGGGTCCATCGAAAACAAAACCTGTCGCATCCAAGAAGCCAATCATGCGTGGTAAGGCAACTACGGACAAGTCTAGCAAGGACGTAGTGGTTGATGGTGGTGAGACGTATGTTGTCTTCGGAACCGTGACGAATACAGATACCACTCCGGCAGCGGGTGTGACCGTCATTGCTTACGACAAGGATGAGTCCAGAGAAAACAGGCTGGGTCAAGCTACTACCGATCAGACGGGCACCTATATGATTCCCTACCGCGAAGCCGACTTTCGCCGTAGCCCGAAAGAACGAGGCGGGGCCGATGTGATCGTGCGTGTCTACAACGAGAAGAACGAGATGCTGTTCACCAGCAAGAAAAAGAACAATGCTCCCGCAAAGTACGAACTGAATATCCAGTTGCTCACCCAGCAATATGTGGTGCGGGGGACAGTGAAAGATGCGAACGATAAGCCCTTGCCCAATATGATCGTGCGTGTGTTCGAGCGTGATCTGCGCTATCCGCAATTGATTGCAGAGGGCTCTACGGGAGTCGGCGGCGACTTCCGTTTTGAGTATCGGTCTACGGACTTCCAGCTCGGCGATTTGCCCGCGCCCCGCGCGCCATGGCTGATAGTCGAAGTGCGTGAGATACCCCAGGGAAAGGTGCTTGCCAAACAGGAAGTCCAGAGAGCAGTTCGGGACCAAATCGTTTCTTTCGCGCTGTCCAATGTAGGGGCGATATCCGAGTGGCAGCGGATCAGTGAGGCGGTTGCGCCGCTCCTTAAAGGACAAGGCGCAGCTCGCATTGAGGGAGGGACCCGCGGCGATTCAGCCACGGTGAATCGCGATCTGGCTCCTTGGGAACTGACGCCGGAAGACGTGGATTTTATCGTTCGGGATGCTGAGTTGGATCGTGTGGCAGTGGAAGCCTGGGTGGCATCGAGTCAAATGGTTCGAGAGGTCGAGCGCCGACTGACCGACGAATATCCTGCCCAGCAGGGGATGGTGAGAGAAATCGGTTGGCCGTTCCTCTATGCGATGGCAAGACAAGAGCAGGTGAAGGATCTGGACGTGCTGCTGCGCGAACCAGCAGAGAGTGTGAGGCGGGCTGTGAAAACCGCCGCATTCTCCCATCGGATTTCGTCGCTGAATGAGAAGCAGGTGGAGGTGTTCATAGATGTGCTGCGATTGATTGACCGCTTGCAACAGCTTGATCCTGTGCGAAGCAGCAACAGTGATTTTGCGAAGTTGCTGGGCAACCTCGCAACGCCATTGCCCAAAGTCGTCGCGTTGGATGCGTTGGCTGTCGTTCAGGGAAAAGGCCTGTACGACACGGATGCGCTGCTCAAGCTGGCGGAGCGTCACCCGGACGCAGAAGCCCCGATCAGAATCTTTGTCCGCAGTGTGCGGGTGCATCAGTTGACCTCCGGTCACGAGGGGCTGTCGCACGTCTTAAATGTACGTCTGGAGGGTGAGTCCGATTCGATTGCACCGTTGGCGAGATTGCGAGCCACAGACTGGATCGGCATGGCAGGGGAGGCGGGTATGAGCCCTGGTCTGGCGTTGCAGACTCAGGCGCAGGTGGAAAATCAGCATCCGCTGACGGCGCTGGAATCGAAAATTCATGCCGGTCTGTTTGACCTGCCGGGGGTGCCGGGCAGCGAAGTGGCAGTTTTGATCAAGAATCAGCCCGCCCTGGTCGAGAATATCTTGCTGGGCAAGATGCCGGTCAAGGAAGGAGAGTCCACGACGTATCAGGCACTGCGCAACACGGGGCGCTTCATGCGCACCGGCGTCAGCCTGGAACTGGCGGCAGATCTCATCAAGGGCGGCATCGGCTCACCCGGCGTGGCCTTGCGCTATGGGCGGGATCACCTGCGCAAACAGTACCAGGACCGATTGCCCGAAGATGCGACAAACGAGGTTCTTGACGGTTTTTTTAGCTATATGGATGGGCTGGTGCAAGGCGGCAAAGGTTTAACGATTGAGATCGATCTCAATCGACGGGAGCCAACGTACTACAGGCAAAAAGACTTGGAAGAGTATAAGGTTCCGCTCCCGGAGCCGGTTCGGGAAAATGCGCCGACGTTGGCTGCATTGTTCGGAGACCTGGACGAGTGTCTGTGCAGGCCATGCGAATCGATGTTGGGGCAGCCGGCGTACCTGGTCGATTTGCTCAATCTGTTGGCGAAATCCACGGGAACGAGCGGCAACGCGCTGGATGAACTCAGGTCCAGGCGTCCCGATATCTTTAAACTCGATCTCAATTGCGAGAACGCGGAACAAACAATCCAGCATATCGACATCGTGCTGGAAATATTGGAGAAGGCGGCGGCACTGGAAGCAGCCCCGGACGCCACTGCAGAGGCCATCCAGCAAATCGCCTATCCGAAACTGCATCGGGCTATTTACCCGTGGCATCTGCCTTTTGACCGAGGCTACGACGAGGCCAGTGCGTATCTGGCCAAACTTGGCGTCTCGCGTGAGAAATTATTGGGGCAGCGACGGGACACCATGCCGACACATCTGGCGGCGGAGTCGCTCCATGCACCGATCGATCAGGCCGGCGACCCGAATGCGGATTCACAATGGGAATTGCTCACTCAGCAACGTCTTGGCGCCAGGCTGTGGGCCGCCTACGGTTTCAACATCGACAACGACATCAGAATCGTCGACCCCGCCTCCAGGGAGCTGCTTACCAATCAGACCGTGCAGGATGTCTTGACCCGGGTGTCGTTTCTGATCGACCGCACCGGGCTGTCGCTGGATGAACTGGAGCAGTCACTCCAGACGGCATTCGTGTCCGGCAATGCCAACGGCATTGCACTGAGTGGCCGCGAACAATGCAAAACCAGCGCGATGCGTCTTCCAGCTCAAGGCTCTGTGCTGGAGGGCATTCTGGATCGTCTGCATCGTTTTACGCGTGTGAGGGCGAAGTTGCCGGGATGGTCCGTCAAAGATCTCGGTCGCGCGATTGTTGTGTGTGATGGAATCGAGAGTGCGGCTACGACTGATCAACAGAGGGCTGATGTTCTCGTCAAAGTGACGATTATCACGCGACTGCACGACGACCATGGCCTGTCGCTCGGTGCGCTGATTGAACGACCGATATCAGAAGCTTATTTGCGCAAGGCCTTGGGGCTATCGCTGCTGCAACTCGACCTGCTGAATGAAATCACAGGATATAGCTCGGCACAGGTCACAGACTGGTTTGCACTGAAAGGTTTTTGCGACGCTGCCAAACGCCTGCGCGAAATCGGGTTAGCGGTGGAACAGGCGGCACAAGCCCTGCTGTCGAGAGGGAGATGGCCAGCGGCGGCCGGAGAACTGCCGTCTTCGATCAAGACCGGCGCACAGATTGAAGAACTGCTTGGACAGGTGCAGCAACGTCTGCGGTCCATCGTTGCGGTCAGATCGGACCTCGACCTGGAAGCACAGACCGTCGAAGCGCTGAATGGTATTTTTGACCGAGCCATCGCCGGTCAGATAATTCGGGTTATTCGCGATGCGTCCGACCCGGCAGGAACGGCACCGGGTGCCCAGGTATTGGCTGAATTGGTGAAAGCGCTCTCCGGTGCCGCAGGTCATCGTCTGGGCGAATGGCTGCCGCTCATGGATGCACAACAAGCGGGGGCCGTATTTCGCGTTGCGGCGACAAATAACCCTGGTGCCGACGAACGCTTCGCCAGCCTCCTGACGGCGATCGTATTCAGGCGGCGCGAAAGAGAATTAATCGCCGTTCTTGCCGACCAGAGCGGCCTGGCGGAAACAGACGTTATCTTTCTTCTCGGTACGCGGCTGCTGCTCGACCCTGTACAAGGGCAACCCCTCTATGCGTACGAGGCATTTCTCGACGGGAGTTTTTGGGCCGATGTTTCATCGACTCAGCCGAACCCGCCGAGTGTGACGGCCACAGCGATGCCACGGCTGCACGCATGGATAGATCGCCTGTATCGGCTGATAACTCTCCGCACCGCATTAGCCATCGACAATGAGCTGATGCAGATTGCGGACCGAGTTACCGTGGGATCGAGCGTGGGGATCAATTGGCGCGACATGCTGGGTGTAGTGCCTGCCGCAGGCAGTACCGCATGGCGGAACCCTCAGTGGCAGGCGTTGCTCGATCTGCTCTGGTTGCAACAGCCCGATCAACTCTCGCGGCCGGCCCTCGGTGAATTGCTCAATCGGTTGGCCGCCCCCAGTGCACAGGTTTCCGTGGTCACCCTGAGGCCGCTGACCTCGCGCGTAGATATCGTGGAAACCCTCGCGGTATCCCTCATCGCGCAATCACTGTCAGTTCAGCCCAATACGATCTCCACACTCGATCTGCGTAATCCGGGTAAGTTGCGTCTCGCATTCCAATGGCTGCTGTCAGCGAGGCATTTGGGCGCTGACTCAACACAGATCGCCAGGCTGATCAATCTGGCCGACAACGGGTTGGCAGCCGGCGCGGCGAAATCGTTGCTCGATGCCAGGTTGGCGGGAGATGACGCACAGGCCTCATTGCAGAAGATCGGCGACTCATTGCGCCGGCCACGCCGCGCCGCGTTGGTGGCGTTTCATACGGCACAGGTCGTCGGCCGAAACAATTCTGATAAATGGAGCAATGCGAAAGCGTTATACGAGCATTTCCTGATCGATCATCAGATGGAGCCGTGCTTTGAGACGACACGGATTGTAGAGGCCGTCACTGCAGTGCAGTTGTTTGCGCAGCGCATCCTGTTCGGTATCGAACCCGAGATCACTGCAGATCCGGAACTCAAGCGACGCTGGATTTGGATGCGCAACTACCGTGTATGGGAAGCCAACCGCAAAGTGTTCCTCTTCCCGGAGAACTGGCTCTTCCCAGAGCTCCGTGACGACAAATCTTCAAGCTTCAAGCAACTGGAGTCGGCGCTGGGGCAGGGCGAGTTGACGCAAGACCTAGCCAATCAGGCGTTTGGGAAGTTTCTGGACGATGTGGCGCAGATGGGGCAGGTGCAGGTGCTTGGCATGTATGAGGATGTTTCGCACGATAGTCAGGGCAATATCCTGAAGGATAACAACCAAATTCCGCTTCGTCGCACGCTTTACGTCGTTGGTAGAACTCCCAATCCGCCCTATGTCTATTTCTGGCGCCACTGCGTTGATTTTGGCAACCCGTACATGGAGTGGTCACCGTGGCAACGAATCGAACTGGATATACAGGGCGATCATGTGCTGCCGTTTGTTTTCAATGGGCAGTTCTACGTTGCGTGGCCAAAATTCCAGCAAAAGGATGCCAAAGACAAACCGGACTTGCTCGATTTGCGGATGTACTGGTCCCGATTGAACGGTGTTAACTGGGATCGAGTAGAAAATTCACGAGAACCCATTGAGATCCTGATCCCAGCGTTCCAGGACGAGCGCACAGGGTATAGCTTTCGATGCCAACAACTTGCTGGCGCAGTCACGCTGATCTGCTATCGACGTGCATCCACCGGCACTCTAACGTCCAGTCAAACTCAAGGGGTTATTAGTGAGCGCCTTCGAGATCTTGATGATGATCTGCGCCAGGAATTCAATGCACGTTGCTGGCAAAGCCAAAATAGGTACAACAGCTTTGGCCATAATGTTGTTCCGGCCCATGATAATTACCCAACTCAGGTCACAGGCCTCGATGGAGGCCTGCCAAGTGGAGCCCCTGTCATTGGCGCTGTTCTGATTGTCGACTGGGAGGTCTGGGTACAGGCAAAAGACATCAATGGCACCGTTGGGTATGTCCGTCTGGATTCTGTGCAACGTTCGCGAATGAACTTTTCAATCAATGCGATGGTAGACGGAAAGCCATGCTTTGCCCAGCGTATCGATCACAGTATTGGAATTTGGGTGGCCGTCTATCCTAATGCGCCCCAATCCGTACCGGATGTTTATTTGTCGGTGACGGTTAATGGCGCTACGAATCAAGGAAGCAGGCAATTACTTTCTGGTGTTCTTCCGAATAAGATGAAAGAAGTTAGGCTGAAGTTTGTCTGCGAATTCAGCCTAAACAGTATTCCCACCCTTGCTGATCTTGGCGTGGAATCTGCCAACCGGTTCGAGGCCGTATGTCAGTTTCTCATACAGGCCAACGGCAGCAAAACGTGGATGAATCCTTACCAAACGCAGAGGGATATCCCGCTATTGAATGGATTCCAAGTTTCCATGAATGGCCAGGAAGCTGCAGCGACTGCCTTGCCAATCACGCTACAAGGAGAGAATGGTCAGAGTGCGCTGGTACCGTTCCAGGCGCCGTTCCGAACAACGGGAACGATTTGGTTGACGGGTGGAAATTCTCATCTGTCTCCTACGGCAGCGCCGAATGTATGGTTCTATCGGGGTGGCAATAGAAGCTGCCTGCTCGATACGGCAAAGTATAACTCCAACTCAGGTCAGAAGTTTGATGCCATTGCGTTCAGTTACGACGATGCGGAAAAGTATCGACAAGGGTGGGGTGAGGGGGCTGATCAATTCGAGTTTAATCCCTCCTGGGGAAAATTCGGGACAGATGAACTTTCGGATCTTTCCGCGACAGGCAACACCACATATTGGGTCAGACAGCGAGCCGGCGAAATGGCCTTTGATGCCCGTATGCCGTACGCCTGCTACAACTGGGAGGTGTTTCTTCATGCCCCGTTGTTGATTGCCGACCAGCTGTCCAAACAACACAAGTTTGAGGATGCTGAGCGCTGGCTGCGCTTCGTGTTTGACCCTACCAACAGTGAGCCGGGCCTCGATGCCAAGCGTTTCCTGAAGTTCCGCGTGTTCAAGGAGCTGAACTTGAACCAGCAGGTCATCGACGATTTGACGGCGTTGGCGCAGACTGCGGGTGGTTTCGCAACAGGCGCTGATATCGCAGTAGTCAACAAGCTCATTGACCGCTGGCGCGATATGCCGTTCCGCCCATTTGTGATCGCGCGCCGCCGGCACATCGCGTTTTTGTGGCGGACGTTGTTTGCGTATCTGGACAATCTGATCGCCTGGGCCGACAGCTTGTATCGACGCGATACACGTGAATCCATTAATGAGGCGACCATGCTGTATGTGCTGGCTGAGCGGATACTTGGCCGTCGCCCGCAAGTGCACCAGGATAAATCGAACCGCCCGGCTTCTACCTACGACGAGAACATCACCAAGTGGGATGAATTTGCCAATTTCTGGATCGACGTTGGTGCACAAGGGCATAGCAATCTACAAGCAGCCTGGCGGCCGAAGGATTCGATAAACCAGCCGAGCGTGGACGGCATGCTGTATTTTTGCATGCCCTTCAATGACAAGATTTTGTCTTATTGGAATACGGTTGATGCCCGGCTCAGCAATATACGCAATTGCCGAAGCATCGAGGGTATCCAGCGCAAGCTGCCGTTGATGGATGCTCCCATCGATCCGGAATTGCTGGTGCGTGCCACTGCGGCGGGATTGGATTTGGGTGACGTTATTGCAGGACGGTATGCACCGCCGCCTCATTACCGCTACGGGATTCTATCCTCCCGTGCGGCGGAGTTGGCCAATGAGTGCAAGTCATTGGGTGCGGCCATGTTGTCCGCCATCGAGAAGCGCGACGCGGAGTACCTGGCGCAGTTGCGCTCCTCCAATGAACTTACTCTGCTCAAACTGGTGCGCGACGTGCGTGAGCTACAAATCGACGAGGCGGAGCGCAATATCGAGGCGCTGCGTGCCAGTAGAAGGTCTATCGAGTCTCGGTATAACCAGTATCAGCGGTTGCTCGGCAAGAAAGATATTCAGTTGCCCAAAGAGCACGAGAGTAGGGGAGAGGAGGCGATGCTGGGAGCAATCGATTCCGGCATGGCGAGCAATCGATCAAATTGGGGGCTCATTAAAGAGGAGAACGAGCAGTATGTTGGGATAGATGGTGCGAATACATGGGCGACCGCATCGGGAATAGCAAAAATTCTTGGAGGCGGATTTCATGCCTCCGCTTCCATTGTGTTGGCTACGCCTGCGGGTGTGACCAATGCTCCAAAAGTGTTGGAGGCTCTTGGAACCTCAGCTTCGTATATCGGCGATGCATTTTCCATGGTGTCGCAAGGGTGGAAAACTTATGCCGAACAACAAGGAATGATAGCTGGTCATCTCCGCCGGCGCGATGAATGGGCCTTCCAAAACAATCAGACGCTCAGGGAATTGCAGCAGATCGACAAGCAGATTCTGGCCAATCAAATCCGCATCGATATCACCCAAAAGGAACTCGACAATCACATCGAGCAGATCGAACAGGCCAAGGCCGTCGATGAGGTGATGCGCAGCAAGTTCTCGAACGTCCAGCTGTATGAGTGGATGAAGACCGACCTGTCGCGGCTGTATTTCAATGCCTACCGCATGGCGGTGGACATGGCGCGCCGCGCCGAGCGGGCCGCCTCGCGTGAATTGGGCGTCAAGCCGTTGAATATAGTGCGCAACGACCATTGGGATTCCCTACGCGACGGGCTGCTGGCTGGTGAGCGTTTGCATCAGGACCTTAAGCGACTGGAAATTGCCTATCTCGATCAGAACCGCCGCGAATATGAACTGACCAAGCACATTTCTCTGCGGCGGCTCGATCCGGAAGCGCTGGTGCAGCTTCGCGTCAAGGCCGCAGGATGCACCTGCGAATTCAATATTCCGGAATGGCTGTTCGATCTCGATACCCCGGGGCTCTATCTGCGCCGTATCAAGTCCGCCAGCGTGAGCATTCCGAGCGTGGCCGGGCCATTTACGAGCGTCAACTGCAAACTAACCTTGCTCAAAAGCGAGGTGCGCCATGCCAATACAGCATCGACGGGGGTCGATTATTTACGTTCGGCATCAGGAGATGATCGCTTTACCGATTACTTCGGCGCCACCGAAGCTATCATGACCAGCACCGGCAACGCCGACAGCGGGATGTTTGAGACTCAACTGCGCGATGAGCGGTTTCTCCCATTTGAGGGCAGCGGCGTAATTAGTACTTGGAGGCTAGAGTTACCGGCTGAGTATCCACAGTTTGATTATTCGACGATTTCGGACGTGGTGCTGACTATCCGCTACACCGCGCGCGATGGGGGCGATAGTCTGCGAAATACTGCGACAGCGGCGATTGACACACGCCTGGCGCCGTCTTCATCATCAACAGCAGCACCACTGCGGTTCCCGGTTGTATTGAGTAGTCGCGCAGACTTCTCAACTGAATGGGCTCGTGCTGGCACGACATCCGATCTGAAAATTTCATTTACGAGGAGTCTATTGCCGTACTGGATGGATGCGGCTGGGTTGGTGGTGCGCGAAGTCCTCGTCGCCGACCTGCCTAAGGCCGCGCAAAGCCCACTCGATTTTAAACTGGTTTGGCCGCCCCAAATTGGCGTCACCGATCCTGCTCTTTGGCCAGCGGATGCCCTCAATGGGGATGGTGCGGGCGAAGGGAATTTCGGCCGAGTGATTGGCGTGATCGACAAGATTATTCTGCTGAATGTTGGCGTGAGGACGAATCCGTCTCCATCGCCGCCGTAAAATGATATGAGGTGTTTGGGGCGATGAAGCCGATAACTTTGAAAAACTACACTGATTGCAGGCTGGATTCCGGCGAGTCTGTATTCTGGAATTACAGTAGCGCAGTGGGTGGGGGAATGGCTACCCCAGCGCTCCGACGCGGTTCTGAAGAATTCCCACTGCAACAATGGCCGCGGTCTCGGCGCGCAGAATGTGCGGCCCGAGGGTGATCAGTGTGCAGCCGGACTGTTCGGCCA
>JBEBHO010000104.1:0-4996 GCA_040081095.1 Nitrospira sp. | reverse complement strand
TCAGGACCATGCCATCATTTCCTTTCTGAGCGGCCACGTGCTCTTTATGGATGCGGCGACGAAGAAGCCGGATGCCTGTCTCTCCATGGGGAAGAACGTGCACGCCGCCTGGCCCACGCCGGACCAGAAGATGGCGATTGCCGCGAACATTGCGGAGAAGAAATTTATCCGGATCTGGACGGACTACTCAGCGCACAAGTTCAGTTTCGATCCTGAAAAGGATGTTGTAAATCTTGCCGTGTTTGAAGGGGGCGAGCGTCCCGATACGTCGCCGATCTGTCCGATCACCGAATCGTCCAGCCGCTATGCCTTTGTGACCTTGCGTGGTGGTGGATTGATCGTGTTGGATGTGACGGCGACCCCGATGCAGAGAGTGGCGATGTTGGACAATAACCAGATTCATCCCGCCGGCTGCGGCGGAGTCCAAGTCGGTGAGACCATGTACATCAATTCCGGCGGCGGGTGGCCGGTGGCGCCGCTCTCCTATGACGTGTATGCCCTCGATATCTCAGGATTGCCCGGCAAGGTATCCGCCAAGCTGGTCTCGCAGCGGGACGACAAGTTTGCCGACTCGCACGGCATGATCGGTGTCGGTCGTTATGTCTGGAGCGCGGATCGCGCCGGCAACAACGTCGAGATCATCGACACGCTGAGCAACTTCTCGGTGGGTTCGATTGACCTCGTGAGTGACGCGAATCAGGATCCGGCTCCCGATTTGATGGATGTCGCACCGGATGGACAGTATGTGTTCGTCGGTCTTCGTGGCCCCAATCCATTGACGGGCAATGACAAGGTCGCGCACAACGCCAAGGGGACGATCCCGGGTGTCGGTGTGATCCATGTGGATGCCGGCGGAAAAGTCGGGCACTACAAGGGGCAGGCAGTCATCACGAATAAGAAAGACGATAAAGAGACTGCGGATACCCATGGAATTGCCGTTAGAAAATAAGTAGAGAAGACGCTTCTTCGACGGGCCTCCGGATAGAAGTCTGGAGGCCCGTACTCTTGTCTCGGCCCTCTTCCTCTCCGAGATGGTTTCTCACCTCTTGGCAACTGACCCCTTCTGCGACAGTCTGATTCATGGGGCTGGGGAAAGACTCCCCTGCTGAGGCGTTGCCTCACCGTGCTGCCCTGGGAATTGCTTGAATTTGAAGCTCGAATGGCTGCGGATGCTGGGCGCAGTCTCGGCCCTCAGCTTGCATTCACCCAGGGCAGGCTAAGTAATAGGGTCACGGAGAACGATGATGCATCCCATTCATCCGATGTTGGTCCACTTCCCGATCGCGCTCTTATCCGCTGCCGTGTTCTTTGATTTGCTGGGAAGCAAGTGGCGACCGGAAGAATGTCGAATTGCCAGTCGCTACACGCTCATGCTCGGGTTTGCCGGCGCGCTCGTGTCGGTGGTGTCTGGGTCTATGGCCGAAGACGCGGCTGAGCATAGCGGTGTGCCGGAGAAAGCGATTGAGCTCCATGAAACGCTCGGGCTTGCCGCAGTCGGTGTTTTTGCCGGCCTGTTGGGGTTGCGTCTGGCGGCCTGGATCGGGTGGATTCGTGAGCAGCGGATGGTGGTAATCCTGCTCGGTCTCGTCGGTGTCGCCGTGATGCTGGTCGCCAGCTATTACGGCGGGAGTTTGGTGTACGACTATGGCGCCGGGGTAACGGGATATCCTGCGAGGACTCCTTGAAAGGAGTGAGACAAAAATGCGCCTAGGAATGGTTGCCGTGGTTTTGTGGGTTGTGACGTTGGTCGCGGCTGGTTGGTTTTTCGTGAACGGTTTGACGATCAAAGGAACTGACGGCCGTATGGAAATACTATTGGCGCCGTCGGAGCGGGATTTGATTCTCGGAGAGATGCGGCAATTGCTGAAGGCCGTTCACGGTGTCGTTACAGGCTTGGCAGGTCAGGATCAGCCGGCAGACCGGCAGCAGATCGAACAGGCCGCCCGCGCCGCAGGCATGGGCATGGCGGTGGATGTGAATCCTGCGATCATGGTGAAGCTGCCGCTCCCGTTCAAACAGATGGGGATGTCGATTCATCGCGACATGGATGCCTTGGCGGATGCGATCGCGCAGAAGGAAACGCCTCAACAGATTCTGCAGCGCCTGTCGAGCATGACGGCCCGCTGTACCACGTGCCACGATTTGTATCGATTCGGCGTGGGCAAGTAGCGGGCAGTCATCGGCTATCGCCTTGGATGCGGTGTTCGGGCGTGCGAATGCTGAGTCAAACTGAACAAGTGTGAATCCATCTCACGCAGAGGGACTCATACCATTCAGGATGATAGGTGTGTTTGCAGGCGCGTAGAGCTGATCGCTGAAAGCTGACAGCTTGTGAGGAAGGAGGATCCCATGGCACGAGTGGTGATCATCGGGGCATCAATCGGCGGACTGCCGGCGGCCTATGAGGCGCGGGCGCTGCTCGCGAAAAAACACAAGGTGACGGTCATCTCCAATGTCGAGTCCTTTCATTTCGTGCCGTCGAATCCCTGGGTGGCCGTCGGATGGCGAACTAGGAAAGACATCAGCTTTCAGGTCGCCCCTGTCTTGGACAAAAAAGGGATTGAGTTTGTTCATGCCACGGCGGACCGGATCGAGCCGGAGCAGAATCGAGTGATCACCGCCAAGGGAGAGGTACCGTACGACTATCTGATCATCGCGACGGGCCCCAAGCTGAATTTCGGCGCGGTTCCGGGGCTCGGTCCCAGCGGCTATACCCAGTCTATTTGCAATGTGGATCATGCCGAGCAGGCCTGGGGTTCGTATCAGGCCTTCCTCAAAAATCCCGGTCCTATTGTCGTCGGGGCGGCCCAAGGCGCGTCCTGTTTCGGACCGGCCTATGAGATGGCGTTCATTTTGGACACGGACCTCCGGAAAAAGAAGTTGCGGAAGAAAGTGCCGATTTATTTCGTCACGCCGGAGCCCTATGTCGGGCATATGGGATTGGCCGGGGTGGGGGCTTCTCGCCGCCTCATGGAGGACGAGTTCGCCGAACATGCCATCAAGCCGATCCCGAATAGCGCGATCAAGGAGATTCAGCCCGGCAAGGTGCTGTTGGAAGACGGACAGGAGATTCCGTTCCGCTATTCTATGTTCATCCCGCCGTTCGCCGGGGTGGATGCGGTAGCCAGTACGCCGGGCTTGTGCAATCCCAAGGGTTTCGTGAATATCGATGCCTATCAGGCCAATCCCAAGTACAAGAATATTTACTCAGTCGGTGTCTGTGTGGCGATTCCTCCGGTCGAAGTCACCCCCATTCCGACCGGGGCCCCCAAGACCGGTTATATGATCGAATCGATGGTCTCCGCCGCGGTCCACAACATCAAAGCGGATATCGACAACGATCCTAAGCGCGATACGGCGACCTGGAACGCGATCTGTTTGGCCGACATGGGGGACACCGGCGTCGCGTTCGTGGCCTTGCCGCAGATGGCGCCAAGAAACGTGACCTGGGCGAAGAAGGGCAAGTGGGTGCATCTGGCCAAGATCGGGCTGGAAAAGTATTTCCTCCATAAGATGAAACGCGGGATTAGCGAGCCCTACTACGAGAAGGTGATTTTGAAGGCGTTGGGCATCGAAAAGCTGGATAAGCCGGCATGAGGACGATTGCGGGGCTCTCTGTGTCAGGGGGTGCCGGAAGGGAGTCTGAACTGCAAAAGTGAAAGATCGTGTCGAATGATAGACCCGTCTCGTTCGTCGGACACGACGCGGCATCTGCGGTTGGCGGTGCTGGCCGTAGTGGCTGTCATCGCAGCGGGGACGCTCGGCTATATCGTGATCGAAGGCTGGCCTGCCTTCGACGCGTTCTATATGACGATTACGACCGTCACGACGGTCGGGTATCAGGAAATCCACCCGCTGTCGCCGGCCGGCCGGGTCTTCACGATCGTCCTGATCATCAGCGGCGTGGGAACGCTCTTCTATGTGTTGGGCAACATCGCGCGGCTGTTGTTAGAAGGGGAGCTGCGAGCGATATTCGGACGGTATCGGACTGAGGGGAAAATAAAGACGGTGACGAATCATTACATCGTATGCGGATACGGGCGCATGGGGAAGCGGATCTGTAAGGAGCTCCGCGCGAAACCACTGCCATTCGTCGTTATCGACAAGAATCCAGACGTGATCGCCGTCTTGCAGCGAGAAGGCCTCATGGCTGTCGAGGGCGATGCCACGCAAGATGAGGTGCTGATCCGGGCGGGGATCGAACGGGCCAAAGGGGTGGTGTCAGTGGTCAATACGGATACGGAAAACCTCTACATCGTTCTGACGGCCAGAGGGTTGAATAAAGATCTCTATATCGTCGCGCGCGCCGGCGACGAAGGATCAGAGCACAAGCTGATGCGGGCCGGCGCAAACCGCGTCTCGTCGCCCTATCACATCGGCGGGTTGCAAATGGCGCAGGCCTTGATTCGTCCCGCGGTCATGGACTTTCTCGAACTGGCGACGCAGAGTGAACATTTGGATCTTCAGATGGAAGAGCTGACGGTCGAACAGGGTTCGCGCTTCGATGGCCGGACTCCCTGCGATTGCGGATTCGCCGAGGATCGAGGACTGGTTCTCATCGCAGTCAAGCGCACATCCGGCCATCTTGAGTTCAATCCAGGACCGAAGGTCCTGCTGTCTGTGGGCGACAAGTTGATTGTGTTGGGTCAGCCGGAAAGTTTGAAGCGCCTTGAGGCGGTCATCAAATCACAAGCGGTGGCATAGCCGGATCGTGGATTTCATACGCCTCGCAAGAAGTAACGCATGACGGGCGGGGAGCCATCAGTCGTTGCTGTCGTGGTGGGAAGTCTGGTGGGGCTTTCGCTGGGCATCACGGGAAGCGGCGGATCGCTGATCGCGATTCCGCTCCTGGTCTATACGCTCGGGACGAGCGTGCAGGAAGCCGTGAGTCTTTCGCTTGCGCTGGTCGCCGCAGCCGCGTGCATTGGGGCCGTCGAAGCTTTTCAGTCGGGCCTCGTCAAGGTGAAGGCGGCGCTATTGTTGGGCGGCACCGGGA
>JBEBHO010000088.1:0-18401 GCA_040081095.1 Nitrospira sp. | reverse complement strand
TCCGGCAACTTAAACGACTTGGCCAATGCCGGCGTAATTTCCTGAATCGCGACACCCATCCAACCGCGCACCACCTTGCCGGTTTTCTGAAGACTGTCGACGATATCCACCGCAATACTGCTGGGAATGGCAAATCCGATTCCCTCCGATCCGCCGGTGCGGGAGAAAATGGCGGTATTGATGCCCATCAATTCCCCATTCATGTTCACCAGCGCTCCGCCGGAGTTGCCCGGATTGATCGCCGCATCGGTCTGGATAAAGTCTTCGTAATCGGCGATGCCCACGTTGCCGCGGCCCAGCGCGCTAATGATTCCCAGCGTGACCGTGGAACTCAGGCCGAACGGACTGCCGACGGCCAGCACCAGGTCTCCCACCGCTAACTTGTCGTAGTCAGCCCACTTGAGGGAAGGCAAGTCCTTGGCTTCAATCTTGATCACCGCCAAATCGGTCTTCGGATCAGTTCCCACGGTCTTGGCCGTGAACTCACGGCGATCGCTCAGCGTCACCGTGATCTGCGTTGCACCTTCTACTACGTGATTGTTGGTTACGATATAGCCGTTGGGATCCAGGATGACGCCTGATCCGGCACTCTGCTCCGGTTTCCCATGTCCACCTGGAGGACCTGGCATTGGAGGCGGTGTCGGGAGGTCTCCCCCACCCGGCTCCTCACCACCGCCGGGAGGGCCACCGAAGGGCCCAGGCGGAAGCCCACCACGACGACGGCCACCTTCTCCACCACCGCCCGTCACTGCGATATTCACCACGGCCGGGGTCACCTTCTTCACGATCTCAGAAAAACCTTGGGTAAAGGCCGGAGGAACACCTGCCGCCGATGCCGCGGGGTTCCCGATCAGCCCGCCTGCGACCGTGGCCGCAAGTACAAGCCCACAACCAATGACAAACTTGGTCGCCTGCTGACTCCGATAGACCATGCTCAGTTCCTCCCGACGGTTGAACTCACATACACATCGCACTCACCGGCTACCAGCTTAATGGCAGCTGACCGAACGGTACATCTTACACTAATCATTCCTTGGGCTTCAAAGAGGAAAAGTCCCCTTCAGGCGGCTATTCAGTGACCTCACGAGGATTCGCTGCGGAAAGGATTCCCTTCACCCGGCCGATTCTTCAGTCTCCGCAGTTTCGGCAGGCCACCGCCTCAGCTTCCAGCTGACCCGGCCATGAATGCTGAATCTTCAACTGAGCCGTTCGAAAATTACTGCGATATGCCCTTACTCCCTTCCCATGAATCTTTACGGGATCTTCATGCCCTCTAGGGTCGATCGGCCCCCCTTGAAATCAGTTTATAGAGTCCTTTACCGTAACCTCACTTCGACGGGACCGGGATACAACACATTAGAAAGCATGCCGTGACACAGGAAGATTTCTACAGAATCCTGGATCTCTCCATCGTCATCCCTGCGCATAACGAAGCGGCCCGCATCCTGCCCTATCTACACTCCATTCGCGACAGGCTCTCCAAGCAAGCCCGGTCCTACGAAATCATTGTCGTCGACGACGGCAGTCTGGACGATACGATCAAAGTTGTGCGTGGATTCGCCAAATCGGAGCCTGGGTTGCGACTCATTCCATTGCCCACTTGTATGGGCAAAGGCGGCGCGGTCAGGCAGGGCATGCTCGCCGCGCGAGGCCGGCTCCAGCTCTTCACCGATGCCGATGGCGCCACCGCGATCACGGAACTGGACAGGCTCGAACAAGCCATCCAAAACGGAGCCGATCTGGCGATCGGATCACGAAGCCTGGCGTCCCAACAACGAGGATTCACCGTGAATGCCAGCTGGCATCGGACGCTCCTTGGCGGCTGTTTCAACGCCGCTGTCCGGCTGGGAGGGATTCAGGGAATCGGCGATACCCAATGCGGGTTCAAGCTGTTCACACGGTCGGTGGCTCAGGACCTCTTTTCTGTCTCATCCATTAATGGGTATGGATTCGATCTCGAGCTCTTGTTCGTCGCCCAACAGCGTGGTTACCGGATTGCTGAAGTTCCGGTCAACTGGACTGATCAACCAGGGTCGAAGGTGCGAATTCTACGCGATAGTCTTGCCACGCTTCGCGAATTCATCCTCATTCACCGAAATGCAGCCAGAGGGTATTACTCACCCCTTGCGGCACAAGACACTGTCCCACCGCTTACAACGTCTTCTCCATTGCTAGAGTAGCCGTTCCTTCCCACGGTCTGGCCATACTCTGGCTCGTCGTGCACGAAGACATCCTCATCAAACAACGGCGAGACGGCAACAGAAACGTTGCCTCTTGTTGTTTTCATCTTTGGGATCCAGTACGGTGACGCTCCGAAATGGCAGCAGTCCCCGGAGCAGGCGCCCAATGAACAGGCCTTTTTTCGAACTCTCCACCCCCATCTGGAAACATCCTCGAATTGTTCTGATAGCGCTCTACCTGCTCAGCATGGGCGGATGCGCCAGCCGCTTGGACTTTCCTCCCATGGGCGACCGACTCCCTGTCTCGATCAAGCTCGAAATCTCTTCCTCGCTCAAGGAACTTAAGGCGCCATACACCGACGGATGCGGGCATCTCATGCAGGTTGCGCTCGGGGCTCGACTGGAAGAGGCCCTCATCGAAGGCGTCCATCGAACGTTTACGTCCGTCTCCTATGAAGAGGGCGGAGGCAAAGGCAGGAATCCGGAAGCGGTCGTGCGTGTGGGTCTCGCAAATTGGTTATTCAAACTTCACCAGGACAATGCGCCTGCCCAGGTGAAGGCAACTATGCAATTGAGTGCGCTCACCCGGGTCGTTGATGTAAACGGAACGGTGTTACGCGAATCGGACATCAAGATCGTGCGCCAAGAGCCATTGCGCCGTGACACCACGCAAGAGAGCTGCGACTACATTACTGATCCGTTCATCGAGAAGACGTCTGTCGACTTTGCCGCTCAGGTTTCGATGGACCTACGCCAGGCTTTCAGTGAAACAACTGCGGCTACTGGGCCAACGGCTCCACCACCATCTCCTCCAACCCTTCCAAATAGAAAACAGCAGGCCCCCTCCGCTTCACCCCTCCGCTTCAAAGCCATGGTGCTCGATGAGAACGGGAACCTCGTGCTGGAAGGCGGCGAACGCGTCCGGGTGCGGGTGGATGTCGTGAACGCCGGCTTGGCGCCGATTCAGCAAGCGATCGTCTCACTATCAGGCAGCCCGGCGCTGCTGATGCACTTTCCATCAGCCAGACTTCCCTTACCGACGGTGCAGCCGGGTGAAACGAAGTCCGTTGAATTTGTGGCAACCCTGCCACCCGCAATAAAATCTCAGAAGGCAGACCTTCTCGTTACCGTCGAAGACATCGCCTTCCACACAGCCCTCCCTCCACAAACGCTGGCAGTCGTGATGCAGGAGACCGGCATTAAAACCGATGACGTGGACCAAATCCCCGTTGCTACCACAGAGTTCCGCCAACCCAACACCTACCTGATCTCGATCGGAATCGGATCATACCGGGATCAGCAACTCCTCCCCCGGAAGTTCGCGTCACTCGATGCGGAGATGGTGTCCAACTACTTTCAGGCCCTGGGAGGAGTTCCTTCAGCCAATGTGCGCCTGCTACAAGATTGGAAAGCCTTACGCCCAGACATCGACGAAGCCCTTCTGGACTGGCTCCCGCCGCATATGTCCAAAGACGCTGTGGTCATTGTGTACTTCGCCGGCCAGGCGCTGGTGAACCATACAGGAGACGTGCTCCTGGTTCCCTACGAAGGCAGTCCAACCGCCACTTCACGCCTCTATCCGCTGAAGGATCTTGAAGCGGCGCTGGCACGACTCAAGGCAAAACAGACCATTCTGCTATTTGATGGGATGGTGTCGAGACTCCATAGCGACCCCAAAATAAAGAACTTCCCTCCCCGCTGGGATTCAGCAGGCTCTTCAACCATCCGCATCGTCAGCAGCGACAGTCTCAGCAAGGGGATTGAAGACGATAAACACCGCCATGGGCTCATGACATACTATCTGCTCCGCGCGCTGCGAGGAGAGAGCGACTCAAACCGCGATGGGTCCGTCACCCTCGCAGAAGTGGCCGCGTACGTGAGCCAGAAAGTCACGTGGGCATCGAAAACTCAATTTAATGCGGAGCAACACCCACTTCTCAGCCCCGCACTGAAGCCAAACGATCCAAACTCTACCCTTGTACTCAGCAAACTTGCCGCGATTCGCAGCGAACAGGCTCCGTGAGCAACCCAACAGAGTAGGCCCCTCTCAGAGAGTAACCAGCTTCTCAGCTAAGGCTGAGCCAGACAGCAGGTGGCCACCGGCCATAGGATAGAGTCGCCAGACTCCTATGTGGAACCACCGCCTTCGCCTTCTGTGAACGATCAAGATTGGCAGGAGAGATCTGAGAGGCAACCACGAGAAGATATCGGCTCCGAACATCTATTCAGACCATGTCCCTGAAAACGCGAGAGGGGTGAAGGGTTTCTCCCCCACCCCTCTCTCAATACAAGGACCTCTGAAGGAATTACTCGCCCTTGCAGAAGCTCCGCTCGTAGTTGATGATCGTCCAGGCTTCTTCTTCGGTGATCGCGGCAGGGATCAAAGACACCATGCCGGTTCCCGCGCTGCCGTTCTTGATAACCCAGAACAGCTCGCCATCTTTCCGCTTCTTGTGGAACTTGCAATTGGTGAAGTCCCGGGGGCTCGGATCCAAGATCGCGCCGGCCGGTCCATCGCCCTTGCCTTCCTTGCCGTGGCAATTGAAGCAGGTACCTTTGCCTTCGAACAGCGCCTTACCCTTGGCAATGCTCTCCGGAGTCGAAGCAACCGGATTCTTCATCGCCTTTGCATCGCTCATCTGATCGGCTGGAACGCGGGCCTTGAGCGGATCCTTTTCCGCGGCGCCCACCACCGTCACAGACATCAGCAACAGGGCTGCACTGATTCCCAAAAACTTCGAGAAGTAACCCATCGCACGTCCTCCTTTGTGTTGAACCCACCACACGTGAACTCGGCCTCAGGCCGCTGGCTCTTAAGATACCTGTACCAAAAGAATGCACTTAAACGGGCGGACTATAGCAACCGCGCTCATTTCTTGTCAAGAAATCCAGATCCTGCTGAACGCCTTTCCTCCCTCGCAGCACCTTGGATTCCCTCACCAGCCCCCGTTACATTCATCACATATATCAAGGGCCGTGCCACCATGCTCATAACAGGAAGCGCCATATTTGAATCACTTGTGCAGGTTGATTCTGGACAGATTCCAATATCCGCTCCATCGTGACACCTTTGCGCCACAAGCTCCCCCTAGACGCCACATAGAGAGGTGACAGAGGCCTCGCTTCATGGCCGCACATACTCAAACCATAATGAGTTGTAGCGGACGCCGGGGGGGCGATCAGAGGGGGCAGGAATACGCACGGCCATGTCAAGAACGACGAGAAGACAAGAGCGGGACCATTTCGACCCTATCGCTTAATCACCACATCCCGAGCGACCTTTCCACTTGGCCCGAACGGCTTGAGCGGCTTTCCATTCAGCTCCGCTTTCACGCCACCGGCATTCCCCAGCGTCAAGACAAACTGATCCTGTCCCTTCCAATGAGCCTTTTCGCCGGGGCGCAGCAACGCTTCCTGCGGGCTGCCACTATCGATTTGAACCACGACCCAGCTCAACTCGTTTGCCTCAAGATCCAGCGTCAATTGCCCGTCAGAAGACGCCCCGACCCCGTCAATTGAAATTCCACCGAGCGGACCATCTGTACCAGGCGACGCTGTCGAAAGGAGATCCGCATCAGGCTTTGCTGCCACTGCCGGAGGGCGAACCTCCACCGCAGGCTTCTGAGCGACCGGAGGCACGACTTCACTCGACTTGGCGGGAATAGGAGCCGGCTCTGGATCCTGATGAGCGCTGGGCTCGGCAGTGTCTTTTGCCGCTTGAGTCGTTCGTTTATTGGACGTCAACTCGGATGTCCCTCGACGCAGCACCGACGACTGTTCACGACTGAGCAAGAAGATCAGCGTCAATACCGCAATTCCGATCGCGACCGCCACCGCCTTCCGATTGGCTTGGCGCTTCCGCTCTTCTTCGACCTGACGAACCTTCAGCCGCTCCCGTTCATCCTGCTTTTCATAAAATGCTCCGGCTGACTGGACGAACCGATGAATCGCATCTTCTTCATCAAGGCCCAGAGACCGCGCGTACGACCGAACGAATCCTCTGGCAAAGACTTGGTCCGGCAACTTGGCAAAGTTTCCATCTTCCAGCGCTTTGACAAAATCCGACCGGATGCGCGTCTTCGACGCCACTTCGTCGACAGTCAGCCCCTTGGTCTCACGAACCTGCTTGAAGAATTCACCAACCGATTCCATATACCCTCGACTACTTTAACCGAGCCAAAAGTTCTGTTGCTGCATCCGCATACTCGCCGCCTTTGTCCAAGGCTTTCACCTTGCTAAGAATTTCTCGGGCTTTGACCGTATACCCCATTTTTGAATACACGCGACCCAGCTCGAGATGTGTCAGCGCCGGGGGCACGCTGGCAGGATTCGCAGCCACGGCGTCCTCCAACGACTCCATCGCCTCTTGGAAATCTCCTCGCTGAATCAATGCCCGACCTAAATGAAACCGCGCCAGGTCGGGAGTGGCGTACAACGGATTGGAGAGCGCGGCTCGATAGGAAAGAATCGCCTCGTCCATCTTCCCCTGACTGGCCAACACCTGCCCAAGATAGGTATGCGCTTCTGAATAGGCGTCGTCAATCTGAATGGCGGACCGGAATTCTTCTTCAGCCTGGGCGAATTTCCCCTGGACGGCATAGACATGACCGAGGCCATAGCGGGCTTCTTTATTTTTCGGGTTCAACTGCACGGCTTTCTGGAACGAAACAAACGCTTTCTGCCGGTCCCTGCTCAAACTCGCAATGCCTTCCTGGTAATGGCCTTGCGACTTCTGGATTGACTCTTCAGTCGCGGCACAGGCGCTGACAAGCAGGAGCAGAGCCACGAGCAGGCTGCGCATTCGCCACGTCTCTGGGGCAGGGCCCCGTTCACAATCAGGCATTACGACACATCCTCAAAATGGGTCAATCGCTTGAACTCTTGGAACCGCGCCTGAATCTCTTTGTAATCCAGGATACGCAACCGGTCAAGACTAAAGGATTCTACGGTAAAGGACGCCATCACACTTCCGAAGATAATCGCCTGCTTCATCGCCTCAGGAGAACGATTTCCCGTAGCAGCCAGATAGCCCAGAAAGCCCCCCGCAAAGGTATCGCCGGCACCAGTGGGATCCCGCACATCCTCCAGCGGGAAGGCCGGTGCGCCAAACACCTGCGTGCCGTTGAACATCAAGACGCCATACTCTCCCCGCTTAATGATGAGATGCTT
The DNA here is from genome assembly GCA_040081095.1 of Nitrospira sp. Classification (GTDB taxonomy): domain Bacteria; phylum Nitrospirota; class Nitrospiria; order Nitrospirales; family Nitrospiraceae; genus Nitrospira_D. Next base: position 11,052 of record JBEBHO010000088.1, on the reverse strand, counting down.
GGGCCCCCGCGCGAGCACTTGCTTCGCCACCTTGACCAGATTCGTATCCTGCCCCAACGCCCGCGCCTCACCGTCGTTGATGATGAGAATGTCGATCTTCTCCAGCACCTTCCATAAGGCATCGCGTTTCCCGTTGATCCAGAAGTTCATCGTGTCGCACGCGACCAAGCCGGGACGCTCTACCTTCTGCAACACGTCCAGCTGCAGTTCCGGATCAATATTCCCAAGAAACAGCACATCCGGCGACCGGTAGGCTTCCGGGATTTTTGGCCGGAAGGTTTCAAACACGTTGAGTTTCGTGTCGAGCGTCTTGGCTTCATTCAACTGGTGGGAGTACTCGCCCTTCCACCGGAAGGTGGCTCCTGGCCGGTGCTCCAATCCCGTCAAATCAATCCCTCGGCTCTTTAAGAACGCGACGTGCTGCGCGGGAAAATCCTCTCCCACGACAGCGATCAGCGCGACCGAGGTAAAGAAACTCGCCGACGTCGAGAAATAGGTCGCAGACCCTCCAAGAATATCAGTTCCTTCTCCAAATGGAGTCTTCACGGTATCGAGCGCAACCGACCCGACGACTAACAACTTTCCCATGGCTCAACGCACTCCTTTCTTCGATCCCAAGACCCGATGCGTGAGAATCCCGAACTTTTTCCGGACAGCCGCCGAGATGCTCTTCGGAGCCGTGACGATCGCGTTGTCCAACGCATACTGACAGGAGCAGGCCGGAGCGTCGGCCACAGAGGGCACGACTTTCTTCAGAATATCCTTGGCTAAGGCCACGTTCTTGTGGAGCGTGGCAAGAATCGCCTCGACCGTCACGGCTTCCTGCGTTTCATGCCAGCAATCATAGTCCGTCGCGAGCGCCATCGTCGCATAGCACATTTCTGCCTCACGAGCTAACTTCGCCTCCGGCATATTGGTCATCCCGATCACATCCACGCCCCATTGCCGGTACAACCGCGACTCCGCCTTTGTCGAAAACTGCGGCCCTTCCATGCAGAGGTACGTACCACCCCGGTGAAGATTCGCGCCGACCTCTTCGCCGGCTGCCGCAAGGGCTTGAGCGAGGGGGGAACAGATCGGTTCCCCGAACGCCACATGCGCCACGATGCCTCCTTCAAAAAATGTGGAGGCCCGCCGCTTCGTCAGATCGATGAACTGATCGGGAATGACCACATCGCCCGGTTCAATCAACTCTTTCATGCTTCCGACCGCGCTCACCGAAATAATTCGCTGCACCCCGAGCGATTTCATGGCATAGATATTTGCCCGATAATTGATCTCGCTGGGATTCAAACGGTGTCCGCGGCCATGGCGCGAGAGGAACGCGATCGACCGGCCATCAAGCATCCCCATACGAATCGCATCCGACGGCGCACCGAACGGCGTACGGACTCGCACCTCGCGAACATTTTTCAATCCCTCAATATCGTACAACCCGCTCCCGCCGATAACGCCGATCGATGCCCGTGACCCGTTGCCCTTACGTGCCATGAACGCATACTCCTGTTAGAGTGACTGACCTAGACAGGCAGGGCACGTGCGGTGCCAAGCGATGCCATGAATTGCTCAATCTGCGCGACCACACGATCGGCAGTCTGGCAGGGAGACTCCTGCTCGTCGATCATCAGCCAGACGATGCCCGGTTCTTTACGAAACCAGGTCATCTGGCGCTTGGCGAACTGCCGCGTATCCTGCTTGAACCGTCGCACCATCTCGACCGCGTCATACTCACCGGCGAATTGAGCCGCGAGATGCCGATACCCCAACCCCTTCATCGATCCAAGCGCCCGATGATACCCGCGAGCCAGTAGAACCCGAGTCTCTTCTACCATGCCATGCGTCAGCTGCCAATCGATCCGCGCTTCGATCCGACGATACGAGCTCTCCTTGGGGCGCTGCAGTCCGATCAGCAATGTGGGAAACGCCGCCGATTGCAACTGATGGCGCGCATGTAAGGACGTCAGCGAGCACCCGGCCAACCGATAGACCTCTAAGGCACGAATCACTTTTGACTCATCGTTGGGATGGAGCCGCGCCGCAGTCGAAGGATCTACCCGAACGAGCTCGGCATAGAGCCCTTCGCGCCCCTGCGCCGCCACCAGCGCCATCAGTTCCCGCCGAATGTCGGCATCGGCTTCCGGCGCCTCGCACATCCCCCGAATCAATGTGCGAATGTATAATCCCGTTCCGCCAACAACCAGAGGAAGGCGTCCAGCTTTGACCACCCGATCGATTTCCTCCAACGCCTCTCGCCGGTAACGCCCGGCATTATAGGGCTCGTCGGGATCCACGAGATCGATCAACCGATGCGCGATCCCCTGCCGCTCTTCCGGCGAAGGTTTATCGGTTCCTATGTCCATCCCGCGATAGACCTGGCGAGAGTCGGCCGTTAGAATCTCCGTGCCGTAGCGTTTGGCCACCTGCACGGCCACCGCACTTTTTCCCGTCGCGGTCGGCCCCAACAGCACCACCACCGGTCGATACCGGCGAATCCGGTCGGCAAGCGTATCGGATTGCGTTGGCATGGGGATCCCCATCCTCTTCGACTACCACCCGACCCGGCCGAACATTTTTTCAAGTTCGGCCACAGTCAGTTGAAACACCGTGCGCCGTCCATGCGGGCAGGTTTGGATTTGTCCTTCCGCGAGCCAATCTTCCGTCAACTGCCGGATCTCAGAAAGCCCCATCGGCCGGCCTGCCCGCACAGCACTGTGGCAGGCCAGCGAGGCCAGGACGGGACGAACTCGCTCTTCAAGACTTGAGACTTGCCCCCAGAGGCTCAGATCGTCCAGCAAATCTTGCAAGAAGGCCGGCGCATCGATCACGCCAATCCCAAGGGGCACACTTCGCACAAGTACGGCAGTCAGGCCAAACGGTTCAAGTTCGAGTCCAATCTTCTCCAGATCGCCTTGATAGCGCTGCAGCAACGCCGCATGAGGAGCGGAGAGTTCCACCGATTCCGGGATCAACAACGGCTGCGAAGCCATGCCACGGGCTGCCCACGCTCGATACAATCGCTCAAATAACACTCGCTCATGAGCCGTGTGCTGATCTAGGATCGTCAATGCACCGCCGACCTGCACGACCAGATACGTGTGGTGAAGTTGTCCAAACGCAATCACTTCCGACGAAGACGCCTGCACATAAGACTCTGCGGCTTCACTCACGAACACCAGCTGATCGGCTTGTTCCGGGAAAGGACGAATCTCGGAAGGGGCCGCCTGACGGGGCCCAGCGAAAGAAGGCGAGTCCCGATTCGGAAACCATGACGGCGAGAGCCCTTCGCTGACGACCGGGTCCCCCGCCTCTCGCGACCCCGACGCCTCACTGGATACGGGCTCACTTCGACCGAGCGCCTGCCGGACCGCACGCCGTACAAGCTGGTGGATCGCTTCCTGCTCTGCAAAGCGAACTTCCCGCTTTGACGGATGCACATTCACATCCACTCGATTCGGATCGATCTCAAGAAACAACACGAACAGGGGGCTCTGCCCCTTCGGGAGAAACGATCCATACCCTTCGGCAATCGCATGGGAAACCGCTGCGCTCCTGACCGGCCGACGATTGACGAATATTTCCTGCGGTATTCGCGATGCCTTCGCATGTTTCGGATCGATGATGACCCCAGTGAGTCTGGCACCTGGATGTCCCGCGTCAACCACCACCGTCTGAGCGAGCACGAAGCGGGGATAGACTTGAGCGATGCGGTCGCGATCGGTGGCCACGGCAGGATAGTTCAGCGTCTCTTGCCCATTGCAGATCAACTTGAAATGCACCGTCGGCCAGGCAAGAGCCGCCTGCTGAACAACGCGTGTGATATGGGATGATTCTGTCGGAACAGATTTAAGAAACTTTTTGCGGGCAGGTTGATTGTAGAAGAGATCCGTGACGTCAATGCGCGTTCCAACAATCGGCGGCGCGTCGCCAAGCTGTGGCGCAGTTCCCGCCCGCAGATGCAGCTCCGTACCCACAGAGTCCGACTGCATCGCCGTGACCAGCCGGACATTCGACACCGAGGCGATACTGGGGAGCGCTTCGCCGCGAAACCCCATCGTGCGGATTGACCACAGATCCTGATCGGACCGGAGCTTGCTGGTGGCATGACGTTCAAAGGCTTGCGGCGCATCAGCGCGGCTCATGCCTTCGCCATCATCTGTGACACGAATACTGGCAAGACCCCCGTCCTTAATGTCGACGGTAATGGACCGGCTCTTGGCGTCCACACTATTTTCGATGAGCTCTTTAACCACGGCCGCAGGACGTTCGACGACTTCACCGGCGGCAATCCGGCTCACGACGTCTCCCGGCAGGATGCGAATTTTCCCGTTCGAACTGGTGGTCAGCACAACACTACGCTCCACAGCATCGCGACTGAAGCTGAATGCGTGAGGCGGGAAGTCGCGCGCCCGCGACGGTCATCGAATTTCGGCGAGCTTGTTCTTTGCGAGCTTGGCTTCATCGGAGGAGGGAAACTCCTCGATCACCCGCTTGAGATACTTCCTGGACTTCACCAAATCACCGGTCTCCGCCGTTGCCAGACCGAGCTTATACAACGCCGCGGACACTTTTTCATTTCCAGGGAATTCCGCGACGAGATATTCAAACGTTGAGGTCGCACGCGCATAATCTTTTTGATTGTACAAGGACTCGCCCAGCCAATAATGCGCATTCGGCGTCAAGGAGGTTCCAGGAAAATCCTTGGTGAAGCGCTGGAAACCCGCAACAGCTAGATCGTACTTGCCGTTCAGGAAATCGTTGTACGCAAGATTGAACGCGGACGTCGGCGTGATACCTGGCATCCCAGACACAATGGGGGGATTCTCGGCAGGCTGAGTTGACGGCTTGCCTGGCTTTGCCGTTTTAGCCACATCAGGCACCGTCACGTCGGAGCGCATGGATGGCAACCCCGCGCTCTCTTCTATCTTAGACAGCTTTGCCTCAAGTTTTTGAATGCGCACGGCCAATTCATCCACGCGCGGCTTTCCCGCTTCCACATCTTTGACACGCTCAACCGATTCCAGGCGCCGCAATACCGCATCCACCCGTTGATGGTCCTGGTCCTGAGAGCGCGACACCGTTGAGAGCTGATCCCGCAACTCGACAAAGTCTGCATGCTTGGCACAGCCTGACAGGGACAAAAACGTCCCGCCGATTCCGATCGTCATCACACAAGGGAGCATATACGCGCGCATGAAATCTATCGACCCTCCTTCAACTGAACCAGCTTGTCAGTCGCTTTTCCAGCCTCTGGGCTCCTCGGATACAGCGTGACCACTTGTTTGAATGCGGACGATGCCCGTTTCTTGTCCTTTAGGGCAAGATACGCATAGCCCTTCTTCAGCATTGCGGCCGGCACCTTCTCGCTCCGAGGATAATCCAACTCGACTTTGTCGTAGGCATCAATGGCCTTCTTGAAATCTTTCGCCCCATAGTAGGCCTCGCCGAGCCAATAGCGGGCATTCGGAGCAAGATCCGAATTCGGATAGCTGGCGATGAATGCCGTAAACCCCCGTCGCGCCCCTTCTAAATCACCGTCACGGAATAAGGCCAGCACCCGCTCATATTGGGCGCGGTCGGCGGCAACTTCAGCAGAGTGGGGAGCAGCGGCAACAGGCGCCTCAACTGGCGCTGCGATGGAAGCTACGGAAACCGCCGGCACCTCAGTCTCATCGGATGAGGGCGGTTGAACTTGGGCCTGATGCGACGGTGATGCGGACTCAGAATCTTGTTCATGCCGCTCGATCGCCGACACGTCAGGGGAAGGGGGAGGAGTGGACCGCTGGGCCTGCTTGAGATGCTGCGACCGACTTCCGTTCTTTTGCCCGACTTGCTCCAGCGATTTGCCCAATAAGTCGATCCGCCGATCCTGTTCGTCAAATCGTGCCGAGAACTTTTGGCTCACCGCCTCCAGAGTCTTCACTACAGAGGCGACACTCTTGTTCACGCCGTCCAGGTGGCCGGTCATCGTCCTATTGGCCTCATTGATATGCGAGACCGCCGATTTATTATCCGCGTCGAATTTTGCGGAGATGGCCCGTGACTCTTGTTCATCCTGGCCGACACGATCGCTCAAGCTGGTAAAGGCCGTCTTGAATCCCGTGAGTGAGTGATTAAACTGCGTCAGGTTCTGGGACACCTTCTGATCCAAATTCTGCTGGCTGGCCTCCAAATCCTTCCGCTGTCCATCGAGCCGCTCCGCGACTTTCCGATCCAATACCTCATTGCTCTGCTTCACCGCCGTGAGCACATCCCGCTTAAGATCTTCCGTCGCCTTGCCCACGGTTTTGGACAATTCATCAAGCCGTGCGTTTACTTTGGTGTCTTGAGTTTCAAGACTCTTCTGAAGCCAGGCGTACCGAGTATTGGTATCGCTCTCCAATTTGGCCGCTAACTGCTCCAGCTTTTTCGTCTGCTGTTCAAGCTGCGCAGAGCGAGCCTTGAGATCATCCTGCTTAGACTGCAACTCGTCCGCTTGATGACGGGCTCGTTCGAGTTCGCCCCGTAGCTGCGGCAGATCTTGTTCCCGCAAGTTGGAAATTTCCTGACTCTGCCGAGCCCGCGTCTGAGAAAGCTGATCGTCCTGCTGCTTGATTTTCTGCTGCAACGCCCGCTCGGTCTGCTTGAGATCGGCCTGTTGCGCCACACATCCGGACAACAATGTGATGAGCATGACGAGTACAACGGCCACCGCGCACCTCATTTGCTGGAGATGATTGCTATCCATTCTCACCATCCGTGCAGCGCCCCAACGCATCCCAACTTACTTCCCGGACTTCACGACCACATGACCGCGGCGATTCTGCGAATAGCACGACTCACTGTGGTCTTTGCAAAACGGACGTTCTTTCCCGTACGACACGACACCCAACCGGTTGGCGCTGACGCCGAGCTCCACCAGATAATTCCGGGCCGCCTTCGCACGCTTTTCTCCCAGCACGAGGTTATACGCGGAAGTCCCTCGCTCGTCGCAATGCCCCTCGATCTTCAACTGCGCACCCGGGTTCGACTTGATCCACTCTGCGTCGCGAGAGAGCGACTGCCGCCCATCTTCAGAAATCGCAAAGCTGTCATAGGCGAAAAACACATCCCGTAATCCTGCCGCATCGGCCGCTGCCTGCTCGGACCGGATTTCATCCATTTGACGGCCGCTCTGTGAGGGATCCAGCTTCGCCAGCATGGTCCCGCCATTCACACGCTCCTCGCCGGGATTCTTATCAAGTCCGCGCAACCCGCCTGAACCGTCCCGACCGGCCAGCGAGGTATCAGGGAAATTTGGGCTGACCCCGCCACCGGTCGATCCACCGGCACCAGGAGTGCCTTTGGCCATTCCAGCCTGTGAGGACTGGGAGTCCCCGCCTGACTGCACCGACTTCTTGGAACAGCCCGGAACCGCAACCAGCAACAGGCCGGCCAGCATGGGAATAGTCCATTGTGACAATGTCGCGCTCATAGATTCACTCCTTCTTCTAGAGACATCTTCCGGCCTATCCGGCAAGACATCATGTCGTTAGTAAAGTAATCGTGTATACCGACCAGGCGAATTAGGACGCCGGCGACCAGGCCGGCGCACTATTGTGCGTTCCAGTAAACGTGATCCGCTCTAAATCCTTCCCGTCCGCATTAATCATGTAAATCTGACTCTTCCCATCGACGGTCGAACTGAACACGAGATGCCTCCCGTCGGGAGACCAGGATGGCGAATCTTCTACACCAGGCCCCGCTGTGAGCTGCACGCGCTTCTGCCCGTCCGGAGTAATGAGGCACAACTTATACTCTTTCTTGAGCGTCCGGCATACATAGGCAATCCAGTTCCCTCGAGGCGACCAGGCCGGCGCCGCGTTATAGTCTCCCTCAAACGTCAGGCGACGGACATTCGTTCCATCTGCGCTCATCAGAAAAACCTGCGGCCCGCCGCTCCGATCAGACGTAAACACCAGCTCTCTCCCTGATGGCGCCCAGGAAGGAGAGAGATCGCCGGACGCATGTGTGGTCATCCGCTGCATCGCCTTCGTTCGAGTATCCAGCTTATACAATTCCGAATTGCCTTCATGGCTCGACGCAAACGCGAGGAAGTTCCCGTCCGGCGACAGCGCCGGCGTGATGTTCAATCCGGGCAACGACACAATCGTCCACCGCTTGCCGGTGGCCAATTCGATCATGTCGATATCCTGCGTATTGCGATTGCGATACGCGGTAAACACCAGAAACCGGCGGTCGGGCGACCAGCGCGGCATCAGATTCAAAAAGCCATCCGATGTCAGCTGACGCGGCTCATACCCGTCGTAGTCCATCACAAACAGCTCCCGCGCCGTTCCCTGCTCAGACACGTAAGCAATTTTCGTGCGGGCAATACCCGGCTCGCCGGTATACCGAAATACCAGTTCGTCTGCAAAGCGATGGGCCATCAGACGTACAACTGAGGAGGAGCCGACATAGCGCTTTCCACCGACAATCTCATCGGATTCGCCATCATAAACGAATCCGTCCATGCTCACATCGGCTTCCTTGTCCCCCTCCTTTGCGCCAGCCTTCCCCCAGACCAGCACGGACACCCCATTTTCTTTCGCTTGTTTGAACACGGGGTGTGGGCCAGTACCTACATCGCGCACTTTAATGCCGATGCTGGGAAGATCGATCAGCGAGAAGACCAGTGAGCGCCGGATGTCCGCCTTCAATACTTCTTCAATCCGCCCCCCTAACCACTCCGGCCCGCCTGCATTCTGAATGCCGATGACGCCCAGCGGAATTTTTTGGAAGTCCGGCCTCGTGGCCTCAAGAAACACATCGGTCGCGCCGGACTCAATAATCCCGATAAGCCCAACGAACACCACGCAACTGACGATGCACCACGTTCGAAATGTCATGGGTTATCCGTTTTGTTCTCCAACTGTAAACGTGAAGTGCGCATCAAAATAGGATTCGGTAAGGTCGGCGGGAAATCCCGGCAAGGGATTGGCCGTGACCACCGCCCGCTTCCCCGCCAGATCGAAATACTCGTTCCCAGAAGACTGCTCGACCGCCACGCCACTCACGCTTCCGTCCCGATGCAATCGGAACTTCACGACGACACTATAGACTTGCGCCGTCACATCGACCGGAGGCGCCGACCACATGCTACTGATCTTGCGCCGCACTTGCGCCAGGTACGCATTGGAGCCCGGAGCCATCCCGGGAACTTTCAACGTCGTGTCCACGGCTTTCACACTCGGTGCCCTCGCCTCCATCTGTGGAGTGGGCGCCGGCTGCGACTCGGCGCGGGCGGCCTTGGATTCTTTCGGCAACTCCAGCTTCTTTATCTTATTAAGCTCTTCATCCAATTCCCGATTGAGGTCCTCGGTCAAAGAGGGTCGAACTTTCGATTCGACTGGTCTTTTCGAAGCGACCTTCGCCTCGGACACCACGGGAACGTCAGGCAATTTCAGTTTGGGCGCATGCGCAACCGCCGATTCCTGCATTTTCTTCGGCTTGTCAGTTGGGCTGAAATCGCCAAACTTCGGTGCGTCCGGAGGCAACTCAATCCCCTTCAAAAGATCGCGCATCGGATCGTGCGCGGCCTTCGAGGGAACAACGGCGGCTCTCTGCGCTATTGGCGGTGCCACGGGAGCCGCTTTGGCCGGAGGCGTCGGAACAGGCGTATCCACCTGCTTCACCGGCGTTTTCACCGGCTCAACCGCCTTGACCGGCGGCGGCATGCTCGCAAGGGAAATTTCTATAGAGGCTAGCGGCCGCTCCCCACGCTCCGGCAAACGCACCCATGTCACGAGAATGAAGACGACCAGGTGAAGCGCCAGAGACCAGACCACGGCCCGCCGAAGGCGCTGAGGTAACCGCCCCTGCAGTCCCTCATCCAGCCAGGCCCGTGAGTGCGCCGCAACCTGTCCCATGGCCAACTGATGTCCTATTTATTTCGACGGGGGATCGCCAGGTCTGCCACCCGTTCAGGCCCGGTCGGATCGGTCACCATCCCCATCTTCTCAATCCCCGCCTTCTTCACACTGTCCATCACCTGCACCACGACACCATAGGGCACATCACGATCGGCCCGAAGATACACCGACACATCGGCATGTTCTTCTTTCATGAGCTTCAACTTGCGTTCCAACTGCACCGCGCTCACCTGATCCTTATCGAGATACAAGCGTTGGTCCTTCTCGATCGTCAACACCGCCCGAATTTCAGGCTTGATCGTGTTGGAGGCAGACACGGGCAACTTGATATCCATGCCTCGATAGAGCATGGGCGCGGTCACCATAAAGATGACCAGCAACACGAGCACGACATCGACCAGGGGAATGATATTGATCTCCGCCATGAACCGGCGTTGCCGTGTTTCGAGGATCATCCCTTCGTCCCTACGGAGACCGGCTTGGGCTTCGATGACACCAGCGTCAGGAGTTCGACCGTCACCGTATCCATTCGAAACGCGGTGCCACGGATACGGGAGAGAAAATAATTATAGGCAATGACCGCGGGGATCGCCGTGAACAGTCCGGCCGCCGTGGCCACCAAGGCCTCAGACACACCAGGCGCCACCGCTGCGATACTAGCCGTCCCCTGCGAGCCGATTTCTCTGAACGAATCGATGATGCCCATGACCGTCCCAAGCAGCCCGACGAACGGACTGATGTTCCCCGTCGTGGCGAGAAACGGGAGATAGGATTCGAGGTGAGAGAGCTGCCCCTGCGCGATATGCTGAGCGGTGCGCTCCATGACATGGCGGTCTACCGGAAGAGCGCTCACCGCATCCTGCGACTCAGAGCCTTTCCCAAGCCGATCGACCACTCCGTGGAAAATTTTCGCACAAGGACTGCCGGTTGAACGTTGGGCGTGACGCACCACTTCATCGACGTCCTTCGCCTTCACCAATACAGCCATGAAGCGCCGATCTTCTGCGTCGGCGGATGTGAAGACTTTCCACTTGAGGAGAATCACCGCCCAGGACACGACTGATAACAGGAGGAGAAGAAAGAGGACGACTTTCGACACCACGCCCAGTGATCCAATGAGAGCCATGGGACCTGACTGGAACATAGGACGCTAGCGTCTCCCTCC
>JBEBHO010000050.1:0-18822 GCA_040081095.1 Nitrospira sp. | reverse complement strand
GTGCGCTCATGCGATGTTCCCTGGAAAGGTGGATAGAAAGTGACTAGAACCCCAACAGTTTCGCGGACATTAGCATAGAGACTTTTGGGGTGTCAAAGACAAGACGAGATTCTTACTCAAGCGCAATCTCAAATCCGCTCCGGCACAATGACCAGATGTGGAAGGAATGGGCGTACCTCTTTGCATCCACATGCGTCAAATGAGAAGCCGGTTACTGATAGCGCGATGGATGCGTCTTTCTTTTAAACCGGAAACTCTCTCATCCGCCCGCGCTTCCGACTGGTCCGCCTGGCATGGTCATGCGCCAGGGATCGAGGAGTTCGGTCAGACGCTTGTCCGAAAGAATCTTTTGTTCCTTAGCCACTTCACGGACTGTCTTGCCGGACTTGTACGCGTCTTTGGCCAGCTTGGCTGCCGCCTCATAGCCGATCTCCGGCGCGAGCGCGGTACACATCGCCAAGCTTTCCTCAATCAGGCTCTTGCAGCGTTCCTCATTGGCCTTGATGCCGTCGATACATTTGACGGCAAAGTTATTGGAAACTGATGCGAGCAATTCGATCGATTGCAGAAGGTTGTAGGCCATCACTGGCAGCATCACAATGAGCTCAAAGTTTGCCGCCTGTCCACCGACTGTGACGGTGACGTCGTTGCCGATGACTTGGGCGCAGACCATCGTGACGGACTCCGCAATGACAGGATTCACTTTGCCCGGCATGATCGAAGATCCCGGCTGTGTCTCAGGAAGATTGATTTCTCCCAACCCGCAGCGTGGGCCTGAGCCGAGCCAGCGCACATCATTGGCAATTTTCATCAGACTCACGGCGATGGTCCGCAACTCCCCGCTGGCCTCGACCAATGAGTCCTGAGCGGACTGGGCTTCAAAGTGATTCTTGGCTTCCTTGAACGTACAGCCGGTTTCTTTGGAGACGATCGCCATCACCTTCGCCGAAAACTTGGGATGGCAATTCAGGCCTGTGCCGACGGCGGTGCCGCCGAGGGCGACTTCGCTGAGGGCATCCTGTGCGCGTTTCACCCGCTGAATGCCAAGCTCGATCTGGCGCGCATAGCCGCCGAACTCCTGCCCCAGCCGTACGGGTGTCGCATCTTGTAAATGAGTGCGGCCGATTTTGACGATCTTGTCGAACTCTTTGGCTTTGCGCTCCAGAGACTTCTGCAATCTGGTCAGGGCCGGAATGAGCTGTTGCTGCATCAACTCCCCTGCGGCGATGTGAATCGCCGTGGGAATCACATCGTTACTGGATTGCCCCAGGTTTACATGGTCGTTGGGGTGTACGAGCTTGCTGCCGCGTAAGCCGCCGAGGAGTTCGGTGGCCCGGTTCGAAATCACTTCGTTGGTATTCATGTTGGTGGAGGTGCCGGATCCGGTTTGGAAAATATCGACCGGAAATTCGGCGTCGAGCTTTCCCTCAACCACTTCGGTGGCAGCCGCCCTGATCGCGTCCGCGGGTTTCTTGTCCAAGAGGCCCAGCGATTGATTGACGCTGGCAGCGGCGCGCTTGATCAGCCCCATGGCCCGGATCACCGACCGCGGCATGCGGAGAGAGCTGATCGGGAAATTCTCAATGGCGCGTGCGGTTTGCACGCCGTAGTACGCGTCCGAAGGGACGGCCAACTCGCCCATGGTGTCGCGTTCAATGCGGGTGTTGGCTGCAGACGAGGTCTTCGATCCTGCCGATTTCTTCATCACCGTATCTCCTCACTAGGCAATCGTGTGGGTAAAGGAGCGCGCATCTTAAACGGTTGCGGCTAAGAAGCTCAAGAGTATGAGAGAAAGAGAATGATGCTGGCTGGTGGAAAAAGAAAGGCCCGCCTGGGCGGGCCTTTCATCTCGGTACCGGTACTAGGAAGGGTTATGCGACTTTCACTTCGATGGCACGCGGTTTGGCTTTTTCCGATTTCGGGATATGCAGATTCAACACCCCGTCTTTGAATTCGGCTTTCACCCCGCTCTCGTTCACTTGGTCCGGCAGTGAGAAGCTTCGGACGAATGTCCCGTAGGATCGTTCGATCCGATGATATTTCGTGGTCTTCTCATTCTTTTCCTGACGGCGTTGTCCTTGAATAGTCAGCACACCTTCTTCCAGCGTCACTTTCACATCGTCTTTCTTCACCTCAGGCAACTCTGCCTGGATCACGTATTCACCGGCGGTTTCGCTGATATCGACGGTCGGCATCCAGTCCGCCACGGTCAACGCTTCCTTCCCGTTGGCTTTGGTTGCAGGACGGGCCACCATTCGATTCAGTCGATCTGACATCTCTTCGAGTTCGCGAAACGGATCCCAACGCATCAGAGCAGTCATGGCATACCTCCATACGGATTATGTGTTGTGTTCGTCGTGCCTGACGCCGGCGCCGCGTCTGTTGTGCTTACAACGGAAGAGATAATGGCGATGGGTAGAGAGTCAAGGGGGAGGCGCGAAGTTGCTCGCTTAGCGTTGCGTCAAGGGGGTATAGGGGCGATTGTGTTCCCCCGAGTAAATCTGGTCCGGGCGGAAGAGCTTGTTCTCTCGCAGCTGTTCCAGCCAATGGGCAAGCCACCCTGACACGCGGGCCATGGCGAAGAGCGGCGTGAACAGGTCCGTGTCGATGCGCATCTGGTCGTAGAGGATGCCGGAATAGAAATCGACATTGGGGTAAATGCTTTTCCCCTGCAGGACCTCAGCTGCCGTGCGTTCGACCTCCCGCGCCACGGCATAGAGGGGGGACGGCCCGGATTCTTTGAAGAGTCGCTCGCAGAGTTCCTGAAGAATCGTGGCGCGAGGATCTTTTACTTTATAGACACGATGGCCGAATCCCATGAGCTTTTGCTTGCCCGCCAATTTCTGCTCCACGTAGGCCTGAGCTCGTTCAGGGCTGCCGATTTCGCGAAGCATGTGGATGACTTCTTCGTTCGCTCCGCCATGGAGCGGCCCCTTCAGGGCGCCGATCGAGGAGGCGACGACGGTATAAGGATCGGCGAGCGTCGAGGCCGTCACGAGCCCTGTAAAGGTCGACGCGTTCATCGTATGTTCGGCGTGGAGGATGAGACAATCATCAAAGATGTCTTTCCAGAGCGGATGCGGTGTGTGGTCCGTCAGCATGTACAGAAAGTTTTCGGAGAATTCGAGTTCGTCTTGCGGCGGGATGGGATCGTTGCCGTGCCGGAGTCTGGCCCAGGCTGCGACGATCGTCGGGAGTTTGGCGATGAGCCGTACCGCCGACCAATAGTTGTTCTCCGCGTCTTTGACCTGCCGACCCGGATAGAACATGCCGAGCGCGGCGACCGCGGCTTGCAGCGCATCCATCGGATGCCCGGTTTCCGGCAGACACTTCAAGAGGTCGTTGATGCGAAACTTGATCCGGCGATGATGGGTGATGTCACTGGTCCAGCTAGCGAGTTCAGTTTGCGTCGGCAGACGGCCAAAGAGGAGCAGATAGGATGTTTCGAGGAAGGATGATTGGGCGCAGAGTGTCTCAATTTTAATCCCGCGGTATTCGAGCACGCCGCGTTGGCCGTCCACGTCGCTGACCGAGGATGTGGCGGCCGGCACCCCATCAAGCCCCGGCATGAAATCGTGCGGCATTGGCAATCTCCATCCTAAGCACGATGCCTGACTAATGACTATCGTATCATGAACGAATGAACCGAGTCTGGTGTTCTTGAATTGACCATTGGCCCTCGGCATACTGTCTGTGTCGGGCGCAGTTGACCTATGTTTGAGGAGATCGAGTGTTTCGAGTCATGCTGATCTTGGGCCTGCTGGTGTTGGTGCCCGCGGCCATTGTGTTTTGGCGCATGCGGGATCGCACGACCGTGATGCCACAGTCTCCGTCCGTCTCGCACAAGGCGATTGGAACGAGCACGTTGAATCATGGTGATCCTCCTGCGGGAAAAGATGTCGCCCCGTCCCCTAGCCAATCGGAAAGGAGGCCCTAGATGAACTATATTGCGATTATCGTTGGTATGGCCTTCATTGGATCAGGCTGGATATGGACGCCGGCTGTGCGCGCTCAGGAGGATCAGTTGGCGTACGCGGTCGTAAGCGAAGTGCCGAAGGACAAGACGAGAATCTCGGCGAAGATAGCGATCGATGGGACCGTGTTCGATACCAAACTACTGGCTTCAGAGGCCATCGTCGGCAATTTGATATGGAAGAAGCTTGAAATCTGTCATGCGATGCGACTTGAAGGGCAGCGTTCCGGCGAAGGTTTTCGAGTGACCTCGGTCCGGGTGGTCGACGGAAGTATGTTGCCGATGGCCCTGCAGGGATTTGCCGGTGACTGCTTGCTCAAGAAGGCGCTGGAGATTGCACCGCTGGTCGATTAGCAGGTTGTTGATAAAGGCCACCAGCGGCATTCTCGCTTCACTCAAAGACTCAACGTACTGAAGCGTACGCCTCGCTTCTTCGCTTGCTGCGGCCTTGCTTGTGGAACGGCGTGTCTTGGCACGCCGGGGTGGGCGGGTGAGAACAATGGCCTTTCTGAACAGCCTGCGGGGGCAACTGCGAGCCTGACTTAAGTGCGGCAGCCCAGGCATTCGGTCGGTTCGACGTCGGCATCCCGTTCCTCAGCGGTGAGTGGAAACAGGACTCCGCATTGGGCGCAGGGGCGGATCTCAAAATAGGCCACGCCCTTGTCGTCGATTTCGGTCGGGAGGAGGAGTTCCAGCGGATCGTAGCCGATGACGGCGCCATCCGGAAACTTCACCAGAGCGATCCGGTCATTGAAGACTTCGAATGTGGCTTCCTGTCCCTTTCGGTCCAACAGGTGGCCCAAAACGAAGACCGGCTGGCCTTTTCGTTTGGTGCGAAGCTCACGAAGCGTGTGCAGGTTAGCCGCGGTGCAGGAAAATTGACCGGTAGTGCTTGTTCCGACGAGTGGCATAGTATCGTGTGGTGCTGTGAACGTGTACCAATCCGCAATGGTCTAGCATAGCAGGAAAAATGGCGTCAAGGCAGGTTTCTTCACCAGGGAGATAAAATGGCCGACATTACGATTTATCACAAGCCGACATGCACCACGTGCCGACAAGCGGTTCAGATGTTGAAGGAGAGCGGCACGTCGTTTACCGCCGTCAATTACTACGAACAGTCGTTCACTAAAGACCAGTTGAAGAAGATTTTGAAGAAGGCCGGGCTCTCACCCAAGGAGGCGCTCAGGACCAAGGAAGACATTTACAAGGAGCTGGAGCTAGCCAAAAAGGATTTGTCGGACGATGCCTTGCTGGATGTGATGGTGAAGCATCCGGATCTGATCCAACGGCCTCTTGTGGTTAAGGATGACAAGGCGGTGTTAGCCAGACCTGCGGAGGCTGTGAAGACCTTGCTCTGAGTCTCAGAGATCGTACTCGCTATAGGCGACGATGCGGCCGGCTTGGTTGTGAGCGGGCTTAGGCTGATCCGGCTGGATGGTACCGCGCTTGAGGATATTGCCGCCTTCCCCTTTCGCTTCATAGAGGGCGCGGTAGGCGGCCTTGGTGACCAGCGTGAGCGCGGGGCTGGCTGCTGTGGCTTCCGCAACTCCTGTACTGATGGAGAGGGGCAGTTCGATGTCATTGGGGCCGACAGTCGAATTGCGATCCCCTTCCAAGACACGAGCGTTCTTGCGAAGGTAGAACCTGGTCTGTTCGGCGGATTTGCGAATGCCTTCGAGTGTGGCGAGTGTGTCTGTTGCTGTCCGATTATAAAATAAGAGCGTGAACTCGTCGCCGGCGAGTCGAAAGACTTTCGCAGTGCCGGCTGAAGCGAGGATCTTGGGTGCCACTAGGCGCAGGATCTGCTCGCTGATCTGCTTTCCATACTGGCGCTGATACTGTTTCAGCTGATCCATCCCCAAGACTGCCACGACATATCTCTTCCCTAGCCTTGCGACGGTTTCTTCGAAGGCCAGTCGACCAAGCGCGCCGGTCAATTCGTCATGATAGGTCCGTTGATGCGACGCGTGGACGAGAGACAGAAAGAGCGTGAGGCCGGCAGCGGCCAAGAAATTGGTGGGGCTCCATCCGTACTGCAGGCCTTGGATCGCCGTAACGGTCGCCGCGAGTGCCCATACGGTACCGCCGTCCAGCGGGTCCTGATAGAGCAGAAATCTGATCGACAGCAACAGCACCGCCACGCAAAACGCCAGGAGGGCTGGTTGCGGGATCATCGTCCATCCCGCTGTCGAGAGCGGAATCAACGCATGCTGAAATGGGATCGAAAAATTGGTCTGATCCGGCAGGCAGAGCCACAGCGCAATGAAGGGTTGGATCAAGACCAGCGCGAGGCGAAGGATCCCTCTCCAGGTCGAGATGCCGCCTTCCTTCACCAGCGACAGCGCGAGCAGATTCAATGGCGTGAGGCATGTGGCGATCGCAAACAGGACCGGACCCGGTGCCCCAGGACTTGAATCGGTCGGTAAGAACAGGACGATTCCCCGGTCTAGGAAGACCAGTACTAGTAGCGAGAGAATCAAGCGGCTACTGGAAAGGTACCAGCCAAAGACGATGCCGAAACCTAGGACTATCACAGGAAAAACTGAGACTGGTCCCTGAACCCATATCGGCAGGCCATGCGGACGAAGGAATCCGATGGCCAAGAGCAGAACGAGTCCGCCGGGAGCGAAACCATGCCAGGCAGCTTTGAGCGACGAGGAGGACATTCGGGTGATTCCAGATTAACAACCGGAACGGGAATGAGCGAGAATCGTACCAACGACGAGCGGGCTGGTATGGAGGCAGTTTGAAAAACGCGCCTAGTTCTAAGGCTTTAGCGAGACGGGACTTCGACGTATCTACGTGGCGTGGCGCAGGACTAGGGAGAAGCCATCAGGCCGTCCCGATTTGGACAGCCGATGGCTTGGGTTTGCGGGATAGCTAGGACCAGGTCAGCCGCCCGGAGGCTGGGTCGATCTTCACGGCCACCTCCCCGCTCAAGACCTGAAGCAGCAGATTTCCAAGCATGGTTTTTCGCCAGCCTCGCAAGAGAGGGAGGTCCGGTGTGGTGCCCTGAGCCCTGGCATCGACGAGGGCCTGGAGATCCGCAGTGGTCGCGAGTAAGGTGGGCGCAATTTCCTGATCGGCGGACTGGGCCTTCATGACGGCTTGCAGTAACTCCACCAGGCCGGTTGATTCAGGCTCGGGCTTGCGTTCTTTGGGGACCTCTGGCCAGGCTGATGCAGGAAGCGCCATAGCGGCTTGGATCGTTCTCAGAATCGTTTCGCCGTGGCGGTCAGCTTCCGATCCATGCAGGCCGCGCACGGCACGCAACTCGTCGACAGACCGCGGTGGATGGCGGGCGAGCTGCAGGAGGACTTCATCTCGCATAACCCGTCCGCGTGGCACATTGCGGCGCTTGGCTTCACTTTCACGCCAGGCCGCCAGGTCTCGCAGGACGGCAGCAGACTTGGGTTTTAAGCTGTCCCAGCCGCGAATGCGCTGGTAGCGCTCTTGCGGTTCGCGGCGTGTATCGCCGACCACCGTTTCCAGTCTGGAGAACTCTTCGTGCGCCCAGTCGCTTCTCCCGAGTTTGCTCAGGCGTGTGCGCAGGTGGTCGTGTATGGCCAGCAGGAATTCGACATCCTCCAGGGCATAGGCCAGCTGATCGCTCGATAACGGCCGCGCACTCCAGTTCGTGAAGGTGTGGGCCTTGGCAAGTTTCTTCCCGTGCACGCGCAAGACGAGATTGGCATAGGCGACTTGCGCGCCATAGCCCACCATAGCGGCGGCGATCTGCGTGTCGAAAAATGGTTTGGGAATGGTGCCTGCGTGGGTGGCAAAGAGATCGAGGTCCTGCCGGCCTGCATGGACAATCTTTTCTACGTCGGGATTGCGGACGATCTCCCAGAACGGTTGAAGGGCGGACGATTGCTGAACCGCGGGGAAATCAATGATCGCGGACTGACTCTCGGTCGCGACTTGGATCAATTCAAGCCGGGGCACAAAACTCTCTTCTCCGACAAATTCTGTGTCCAGCGCCAAACGTGACGCTGTGGCCAGATGATCGCAGAGGCGTTCGAGCCCGTCTGTGGTTGTAATGTATTGGGTGGCATCCACGAAGATTCTGTCTCCTACTCGGTCGGACGATAAGGGTGGTCGGCTTGGGGCATCGGTTCGACGTTGCTCAAGCTCAAATATTCCTTCAGGAACTGATAGGCTTCCAGCATGCGCCGCAGCGCCGGCTCCGAGCTCCGGTCGCCATGGTTCGAGTCGGGGTGCAGCAGCTTCGCCTTTTGCCGGAATGCGGCGGTGACGTCGGCCAGCGAGCTGCCGAACTCGACGCCCATAATCGCATAGGCGTCCATTGCGTTGTTGACGCCGGTGCCGCCTTGCGAAAGATCCCCGCTTCCGCTGGCGGCTTTGAGCATATCCGCGAGGCTGATTTTCTTACGGCGACGGCGTGGCCGCTCCCGAATTTCACTGTCGAACTCATCCCAGCGGTCTTCGACAAACTCCAGGCGCGATTCAAGTCGCATCGCGCCTGAGAGATCGCGCACGACCCCCAGTTCGTCATCGATTTCAATCAGCGACCGGATGACTTCTTCCAATCCTTGCTCGACCCTGAAGAAGCTGTCGACGCGCGATTCCATCATGGTGTCAACGGCAAGCTCGAGGCTGGTCTCCGTTTTCTGGCGCAGCGAGTCGATTCGCTGGCGCATCCCCTGCTGGAACTTGATGTATTTGCTTTGTGTAAAAGGCATGGTCAGCCGGCGCACCGGCCGCGGCATTGTAGCACAGTGGGAATCCCGGCCAGTAGAGGGTTAAAAGTGCGGTGTAGGGCCGGTGCGGGCGCACATATAATGAGTGCGCCGTTCGATGGACCGAGCTATTCCGGGGATGATTGGACATTCGGTTGGGCTCGTCGGCGAGCCACACCGCTTTCTCGCGCGGCTGCGGCGACTGCCCGCGCGACCATGGGGACGACAGTCTTATCGAAGAGACTCGGAATAATATAGTCCTCGCTGAGGGCGCCTGTCGGAATCACCGCTGCAATGGCTTTGGCGGCGGCCAGTTTCATGGATTCGTTGATCTCCCTGGCCTGGACATCGAGTGCGCCACGGAAGATGCCGGGAAATGCGAGGGCGTTGTTGATTTGATTGGGATAATCGGACCGGCCGGTGGCGAAGATTCGGCAATGCGAGGCGGCGAGTTCCGGCGACACTTCCGGATCGGGGTTGGCCATGGCGAAGACAATGCGGTCGGGGGCCATCAAATCCAGGTCTTCGGCGGTGAGAATATTCCCGACGGAAAGACCGATGAAGACGTCGGCGCCCTTTAGCACGTCGCGTAATGTTCCGGTCGGTGTGTCACGAGTGATGCAAGCCGCCAGATCGGTCCGACAGGCCCGAAGCTGTTCAGGGTTGCCGGACAGGATCAGGCCTTCCTTGTCGCATCCCAGCAGATGCGAGGCGCCGGCCGCCAGCAGCATTCGGCAGCAGGCTGTTCCGGCCGCGCCCAGGCCGTTGACCACGATGCGGATGTCTTCGATCCGTTTCCCAGTGACCGTGAGGGCGTTCGTGAGCGCGGCGAGGATGACGACCGCAGTGCCATGCTGATCGTCGTGCATGACAGGGATATCGAGGGACGCCTTGAGTCGTCGTTCAATCTCAAAACAGCGGGGCGCACTGATATCTTCAAGGTTAATGGCGCCGAATCCCGGCGCGATGCCTTGGATGATTCGCACAATCTCGTCCGGGTTCTGGGTGTTCAGGCACAAGGGCCAGGCGTCGATCCCGGCCAGTTCCTTGAAGAGCATCACTTTGCCCTCCATCACCGGTAGGGCCGCCTCAGGTCCGAGGTTACCGAGTCCCAGCACCGCCGACCCATCCGTCACGACCGCGACGCTGTTACTCTTGCTGGTGAACGCATAGACTTTGGACTTGTCCCGCGCAATGGCTTGCGATACTCGACCGACGCCCGGGGTGTAGACCATCGAGAGGACGTTCCTCGTATTGACCGGGATTTTCCCTTCGACGCGGATCTTGCCGCCAAGATGGAGGAGGAAGATCCGATCGGAAGCCGAGAGGACGGTCACATCGGGAAGGGCGTTCAATCGGGCGAGGACTTTCTCGCCGTGCTCCTCGTTATGCACGTCAAAGGTCACATCTCGGATCATCTTGGTCTTGGTTGCCGAGACAATATCGACGGCACCAAGATTTGCCCCTTCCACAGCCAGGAGCGCGGCCACGCCGGCGAAAATGCCTGGTTTGTTGGCAAGTTCCAGTCTGACGGTAAGGCGATAGTTGGAATAGGGACCGATCTCAGCCATTGTCATGCCCCCAGTGAGCTCCCACGCCATAGCCTATCACACAGACCGGGGCGCCCCCAGAGGTACGGCTCATGCGACAGAAAATGTAAAGAGGCGTTACCCCTCACAATTATTGGGTGAGGGAGTTGACTTTCCCTATGTTGTTGGCATACCGTGCACGGAAATTTGCCTGATCGTGACAGGCACTCATTCCAAACTTTCCAAACCTTTCAGGGGGTGAACAGTTATGAAGAGCATGTTGATGGCAATCATGGCAGTCGCAATTGCAGTGACCTTCAGCGCTCCTTCCTTCGCCGGCGAAGAGAAGAAGGACAAGAAGGACGAGAAGAAGGGCGGCCACGTCCTCGTGTACGGCGACGAGAAGAAGGACAAGAAGGATGAGAAGAAGGGCGGCCATGCCGACACCTTCGGTGACAAGAAGGAAGAGAAGAAGGAAGAGAAGAAGGGTCATTGATCGACTGACACCGTTGAGGTGTCGTCTGTCTGTGCTTCCGACTGAATCTGTCAAAAGGCCTACGATCCTCATGATCGTAGGCCTTTTTTCTTTTCCGCGCCGTTGACCCTCCTCAAGGGGCGATGCTACGGTGCGATCATGACATCTACACAGGATCGCAAGCCGAATCGCCTCCAGACCGAGACCAGCCCCTATCTTCTTCAACACGCCTACAACCCCGTCGATTGGTATCCCTGGGGTGAGGAAGCGCTGACTGCCGCCAGGTCGTCGAATAAACCCATCCTCTTATCGATCGGCTACTCGGCCTGCCACTGGTGCCATGTGATGGAGCGGGAGTCGTTTGAGAACGATGCGATTGCCGGGATCATGAATCGTCATTTCATTTGTATCAAAGTGGATCGGGAGGAACGGCCGGATCTCGACGAAATTTATATGGCGGCCACCGTGGCGATGAATAACGGCCAGGGTGGCTGGCCGATGACCGTGTTTCTCACGCCGGATCAGCAGCCGTTCTTTGCCGGCACCTATTTCCCTCCCGAAGACCGTTGGGGGCGGCCAGGATTCGGCACGTTGCTGAACAAGATTGCCGATTATTGGGGGAAAGATGCGGCCGGTGTTCGAACCCAAGCCAAGGAAATGACCGAGCGGTTGAAAGGCGACGGCCGAATCCCCTCCCCGATTTCTGTCAGCGAATCAGTCTTGGATGACGCGGTCGCTCAATTCACAGAAGATTTCGATAAGACCTATGGCGGCTTTGGCGGAGCTCCCAAATTCCCACCGGCGGCGGGACTGTCGTTGTTGCTGCGGTGCTATCGACGATCCGAAGATGCCCACACGCTCGCAATGGTGACCAAGACCCTCGACATGATGGCAGCCGGGGGCATCTACGATCATATCGGTGGTGGCTTTGCCCGCTATTCCACGGATACGCGTTGGCTCGTGCCGCATTTCGAAAAGATGCTCTATGACAATGCGCTCCTGGCTCGCGTCTATGTCGAAGCCTATCAGGTCACCAAGAATCCGGACTATCGCCGTGTGGCTTGTGAGGTATTGGACTATGTGCTGAGAGACATGACCGGGCCGACCGGCGGATTCTACTCAGCCATAGATGCGGATTCGGAAGGCATTGAAGGGAAGTTTTTCGTGTGGCAGCCGGCTGAGGTGCAAGCCGTGGTGGGGAATGCAGAAGACGCCCGGCGGTATTGTGCACTCTACGACATCACAGAGAAAGGCAATTGGGAGCACGCCAGTATTCCGAATCGCCTCCGGCCCTTGGCAGAGGTCGAGAAGGAACTTAATCTGACTCGCGATGAGTTGTTGGAAACGGCGGCCCGCCTGAAGCCTCTGCTCTACCGCGCGCGTCAGCAACGGGTGTCTCCCGGCCTCGACGATAAGATTCTTACTGCCTGGAATGGCATGATGTTGTCCGCCATGGCTGAAGCGGCCCGAGTGTTCGGCGACACTCGATATCGTGCCGCCGCCATTCAGACCGCTGACTTCCTCTTGAAGACGCACGTGCGCTCCGATGGACGGTTGCTGCGCACCTCGCGCGCGGGACGCGCCCATCTGGATGCCTATTTGGAGGACTACGCCTACCTGGCGGAAGGGCTCATCGATCTGTATGAGGCCGGAGCCTCTGTGCGCTATCTGCAATCGGCTACAAAACTAGCCGATTGTCTGCTGAGCGACTTTATGGATGCCGAGCATGGCGGATTTTATACGACGGCCAGAAATCATGAGGTGCTGATTCTTCGCAGCCGTGACGGAGCCGATGGGGCGACACCGAGTGGGAATGCTGTGGCGGCATCCGCGCTCGCACGGTTAGCCTGCCACTTCGACCGGCAGGATTGGCGGGATGCGGCCGTCGGCGCAATCCGGGCCTACGGGAGGCAGATCACGCGTTATCCCCGGGCCTTCGCGAAGAGCCTGGCGGTCGTCGATTTTCTGACGGAAGGTCCGGTCGAACTGGCTCTTGTCGGAGATGAGGGCCAGGGGGCATTTCAGTCACTTCGCCGCGCGGTCGCCGAGGAATATGTGCCCAATCGGATCATTGCATCGACCGAATCGAACGCCGGGTCAACTCTCCCCTTGCTACAGGGCAAGGCCATCGTGGCAGGACAACCGGCCTTGTATGTGTGTCGCAACTTTAGTTGCCAACGTCCCGTCACTGATCCTCACGCTGTGGCCGAGGCGCTCCGGGTCTATCGGTCGAGCAACAGCACAGCAGCTGCCCGAACAGAAATGTTGCTGCGAGGCGCACAGCTTCCCGGTCATGCGACCGTGCAAGGAACTGCCGCCTATGCCACACAGATGGTGGGGCTATCCCCATCCGGTTCATTAGCCCATGGGTTTACGACCTTTGGTTCAACAGGGCTGACCGTGTCCCGGCTGGGGTTTGGGACCTATCGAGTGGCGACGAACGATGCGGAGCACCGGCAAGCATTGAAGCAGGCGTTGGCAGGCGGCTGCAATCTGCTTGATACCTCGACCAATTACATGGATGGCGACAGTGAGCGGCTGGTTGGTTCTGTGTTGGTCGAGTTGGCGAAGGCCGGGCAACTCGAGCGAGAGCATGTGGTGGTCGTGTCCAAGATCGGATACGTGCAGAGTCAGAATCTGAAGCTCGCCGAGGCCCGGGAGAAAGCCGGCCGACCCTACCCTGACATGGTCAAGTACGGTGAGGGCATCTGGCACTGTCTGCATCCTGAATTTCTCGCCGATCAACTTGCGTTGTCGTTGGATCGATTGGGCCTGGCAACGCTCGATGTGTGCCTGTTGCACAATCCGGAATATTTCTTATCAGAAGCCGCGCATCGCGGCGAGCAGGACCGTACGGCCTTGCGCGAGGTGTTCTATGACCGGCTGCGACGCGCCTTTGCCTACTTCGAAACGCAAGTAGAAGCGGGACGATTGCAGTATTACGGCGTGTCATCGAATACGGTGACTTCGGCTGCCGAGCATCCGGAAGCCACGTCGCTCAGTCGCATGCTCGACGCAGCGCAGGCTGCGGCGCGTGAGTCGAATCAATCGACTCATCATTTTCGGGTAATCCAGTGTCCGATGAATGTGTTTGAGTCGGGTGCGCTGCTGGTGGCGAATACCGGACTCGATGGCACGCAGACGGTGCTCGATCTGGCCCGGCAGGAAGGTCTGGCGGTTCTGGTGAATCGCCCGCTCAATGCGATGCCTGGACAACGCGGCGGAATCCTTCGTCTTGCCGATTTCCCCTTGGAAGATCAGCCGGTCGATTTTGTTCGGCAGCGTGAGCAGGTCGCTGCGCTGGAGGATGAGTATCGCCGCACGATTGCGCCGTCGGTTCCGCACAGCGGCCAGGGCACGGCCCCGGCTGAGTTCTTCAATTGGGCCCAGGAGCTGGAGCGGGTCCGGCCTCAGCTTCAAGGGCTGGAACATTGGGAGCAGATCGAACATCAGATGATCGCGCCTCATGTGAATCAGGTGTTGCAGGCTTTATCACGGACGCTGTCCGGTCCGGCGGCTGAGCAATGGGACGCCTGGCGTGACCGGTATGTGCCCGAGCTCTTGACCCTCTTGCGTGGATTGCGGCGTGAAGCGACGGAGCGGAGTCGTCAACGGACCGCAGCCGTCGCTTCAGCGCTGGACTCCGTTCTTCCGCACGTTCGACGACCGGAATCGCTCTCGCGAAAAGCGTTATGGCTATTGGCCAGTACGCCGGGGGTGACGAGTGTGTTGAATGGCATGCGGACACCGGCGTATGTCGAAGATTCACTGGCTGTCCTTCATTGGTCGGCGCTGGAACCGGTGCAGCCAGCTTATGAGATTGCCAAGACTATCGCCTTTCCTAAAGAGTTGAGGTAGTCTTGCCGTAAGAGGAAGTCTGGAGGCATTATGCGAACATCATCCCATCTGCTCATGCTTATGCTCGTTGCCATGGCCATCAGTGCGTTAAGTTGTGCCACAAAGTCCGGATCCGGGACCGGTGACGAACGGATTGCCAGCGAAGAACGTATCGCCGACCCCCAGATTCGCGATCTGACTCCACAGGAAGTGGGGACTCCAACATCGCGTACAAGTCCCGGTATGCGAGCGGAGCTGGCCGCCAGAAATGCCACAGGGGAGGCGCGGAATATCCTGATGGACGTCCTCTTCGATTTTGATCAAGCCGTTTTGCGGACGGATGCCTTGCCAGTGTTGGAGACCAATGCTAGACGTTTAAAGGACGAAGGCAGCAAACGGATTCTTCTTGAAGGGCGCGGAGACGAAATGGGTACGTCCGCCTATAACCTGGTCTTGGGCGAACGTCGTGCGAAGGCGGTTCGTTCGTATCTCAAACAGCTGGGGCTCGACGTGGATTTGCGTACGACCAGTTACGGCAAAGATCGCCCGCTCTGCTTTGAACATCAAAAAGAGTGTTGGCAGAGAAACCGCAGCGTCCATTTCGTCGTGAAAGAGTAGTTCGCCTTCTCTCCCCTCCTCTCTGCTCTGTTCTGCTCTTTTTCTTCGCCTGCTTTGACAGCAATGGTTGATGTAACACAGTTTTAACAGTCTCCGTCTTGACAGTCAGAATGCCATTCTTTAAGGTCGCAAACCTGCGATTCTTCGGTGCTTCCTGAGAGGTTCTCTTATGGCGAAACTCGCCGTCATCGATATCGGAACCAACTCCATCCATATGGTGCTGGCAGAAATACTGCCCGACGCCAGTTACAAGATTCTGGATCGATTCAAAGACATGACCCGGCTGGGCAACGGGGCCTTCGCCGCGAAGCGATTGTCCGACGAAGCCATCGGCCGCGGGGTCGGTGTCTTGAAGACGCTGGTGACATTGGCGAGGAACAAGGGGTTTGAGCGGATTACCGCCGTTGCGACCAGCGCGGTACGTGAGGCGAAAAACGGCGGCGATTTCGTCGATCTGGTCGAGGAACAGACCGGTATCAAGATCCGCGTGATCAGCGGAATCGAAGAGGCCCGGCTGATTTTTCTCGGCGTGCGTCACAGCATGGCGTTGTCCGAAAAACCGACGCTGGTGGTGGATGTGGGTGGCGGATCGGTCGAGCTCATCGTGGGGACGCGCGATGGGTTGCAACATGCCAAGAGCCTGAGGCTCGGCGCGATTCGCTTGGCCGATCAATTTGTGACGAAAACCCCGCCCACCGAAACCATGGTCAGGCAGTTGAACGAGGCGGTTTCGCTGGCTGTGAAGGGCGCACTCGACACGTTCAAGGTCAAGCACTTGGATGCCGTCGTCGCCACATCCGGAATGGCCGGCAATGTGGCGGAGATTGTCCATATGAGGCAGACCGGCAGGCCGTTGCCACAGCTCAATTTGGCGAAGGTGCGGCTGAAAGACCTGCGCATGGTCGAGGCCGAACTCCGCAAGTCCTCCGTGAAAGCACGGTTAGGCATTCCGGGACTCGATCCGAAGCGAGTCGATACACTATTCCCGGCGGTGGTCGTTCTGCGTCGTCTGTTGGAACTATCCGGTGCCGACGAGATGACGGTCTGTGACAAGGCCATTCGTGAAGGGGTGATCTACGATTTCATCGATCGGCATCGCGACGGGCTGAAGGCGGAGCGCGAGATTCCGGATGTCCGGCGGCGCAATGTGATCGGACTGGCGCGACGCTGCCAAGTCCCCGAAGTGCATTCCCTGCATGTGGCCGGTCTGGCGTTGAAGTTGTTCGATCAGACCAAACGCTTGCATCATCTCGGAGAGCCGGAGCGCAGCTGGCTGGAGTTTGCCGCGGTGTTGCACGATATCGGCTATCTGATCAATCCCCGGCAGCATCATAAACATGCCTACTATCTGATCAAGAATAGCGACATCGGCGGATTGACGGCGGAGGAAATCGAGGTCGTGGCGAACATCGCCCGCTATCACCGTCGGTCCATGCCGGCAGCTAAACATGAGGGTTATGCCGATCTGTCTATCAAGCTCAAGCGGACAGTGCGGATCCTGTCGGCTCTCCTGAGGGTGGCCGATGCCTTGGACCGGACGCATTTCTCTGCGGTGCAGACTGTGGAGGTGAAGATCGGTCAGGCCTTGACGATCGTCGCCACGGTCAGCGGCGATGCGGCCATGGAGATCTGGTCGGCCTCACAGCGGACGGATTTGCTTGAGCAGGTCTTTCGCCGGCGTGTGCAGTTTAGTGAAGTGCCGCAGGAAGCAGAGAAAGCATGACGAGATTCATGTTCCCTCCCCGCTCGCCTTTCAGAACGCAGCCGGCCTGACCGCGCTGTCCGCATCAATCATTATCATTATCCTTCTTGGCCTGTCCCAGCGCGCGGAGCTGTGCAGGGTTGCACCACCAATGGAGCAGTCCCTCCCCTGCTCGTGCGGGTCCTGGCAGATGAATCAGCCCGACTCCGGCCTTCTTCATCGGGTAATTCTTTGACGCCTGCCCGCTGAGCAGATAGCCGCCCATGGCGCCTAGCAGCGGTTCGTGCCCGACGCAGAGGACGACGGAATGGTCCGGGAGCGGCCGAAGGAAGGAGGTCAGGATTTGAGGCGTGGATCCCGGTTCCAAGGCGTCGCACAAGGACATCGTGACGGAAGGACAGAGAATGGCATTGACGATCGCGGCGGTTTCCCTGGCCCTGGTGAAGGGACTGGTGAAGAGGTGCGTGGGCGCGAGTCCCATCGTAGCGAGGCCCTTCGCGACTTGACGAACCTTCTTCCTGCCTTGTTCGGTCAAGGGACGCGTGTCGTCAAGGTCGGACCATTCTGTCGTCTCGACAGCGATGCCATGGCGCATCAACAGACAATCCATGCGACGAATCTCCTTGGTGCGGAGGTACGCTAGCACAATTGTGGAGTGGTGTGAACGAAAGAGCGTGGGTGTGGTGTGGCAGATCAGGCGCTAAGAGGAAGGACCTGTTCTCTCCGGAGCAGCCGGAATCCGGTTTCGGCAACTTTGGCAATGAGGGGCGTGCCGCCGTCCCGGTCCGCGAGTTTCTGATTGAGCGAAGCGACGAGTTGATCAAGCTCACGATCGTGGGAGAGGGTATCGTTGCCCCACAACAGGCTGCGGAGTTCTTCTCGCGGCACGACCTTTCCCGTCGTTTTGGCCAAGCGCAGGAGCGTTTGCCATTCCGGCTTGGTCAGGACCATCTGTCGTCCCCGGAACGTGGCGACATATTGGGTGGCGTCGAGCGCGAGGTCATCGTCGAGATCGTCGAGATTTTCCGGCATGCTGGCGGCGAGGCGCCGCAGCACGGCATGCACCCGAGCGACCAGCTCGCGGGGGCTGTAGGGCTTCGTTAGAATATCATCGGCTCCGCTTTCCAGGCCTGCCACACGAGAGTCTTCCGAGGTTACGGCTGTGACAAGAATGATACCCATCGATTTTGTTTGCGGATCCTCACGCAGCCGTCGGCACAAATCTTTGCCGCCGATGCCTGGCACCATAAGATCCAGCACGACCAAGGCGGGCCGGTTCTTCCAGATGTCTTGAATACCCGTCGGTCCGTCAAAGGCGATGTTGGTGCGAAACGAGGCCTTGCGGAGCACCTGATCCACCGCCCGGGCCTGGTCTTGATCGGCTTCAATGATTTGTATGACTTCAAGGCTCATGGCAATTAGTGTTCAAGTCTGTATCGGTGCATGGCGGACAGAGCTTGAGTCGTTGTGGTGTGAAAGAGACTGATGAGGCAGCTCACTTCGTATGTTTGAGGAGTCCTTGCCAGCTTTTGAGCATGTCCCCTACCCACGATCCCGATTGCTGTGGCGCAGATTTTTGGGAACCAGCGGCGGGGCGTCGCGAACTCAGATGGTCGATGCGATTGGCGACATCCCGGTATCCGGGATCTTCACGTCTGATCCACCGATAGGCCTCAAGTGTCTCCGAGAAACGTCCGAGAGACTCAAGGGTGCGCCCGAGGACATAGAGAATCTGGACCGTTTCTTTTGACGTCCCCGGCGAAGTCTTCAAGGCGTTGCGAAAAGCCGTCACGGCATCTTCGTATCGACCGGCAGACTTGTAACAGAGACCGATTTGAGCATAGGCCTTCATGGCCAGACCCGGCACGGCGGAGGCTTGCTCGAATTGCTCGATGGCTGGTTTGAACATGCCTGCTTTTTTCAGTGCCAGGCCGCGCTCGTATCGCTCTTCGGACTGGATATCGCAGGCGCCCGTCGCATTTGACTGT
>JBEBHO010000116.1:0-5139 GCA_040081095.1 Nitrospira sp. | reverse complement strand
CTGATCCTCCTGCAAGCCGCCGGCATCCGCAAACCCATCAAGGCCGAAAAAACCATCGGGGTGCCGTTCGGGGTCGGCATCGGCACGCTGTACTCTGTGACAACGATCTCCGGACCGCCGCTGGCACTCCTGTTCAACAATCAGGGTTATGAGAAACAGGATTTCCGTGCGGCGCTGGGCGTGATTCGGGTCGCTGAAGCGACCCTGACCGCTATTGCCTATGGCATCATCGGCTTTTACAGCGTTGCGAGCATGGAGGTCATGCCGTATATCGTCCCGAGTGTCTTGCTCGGCATCCCGCTCGGCGCCTTCTTGATCCGCTGGATGGATCCGGAAACATTCCGGCGGCTCTGCATGAGCTTTGATGCCGTCGTCGTTGGCTTTGGACTATCACGAGTCCTCGTAGACCTGAACCTCGCGAGCACCTACACCACCTACAGCATTCTCTCGATTGTCGTCCTGCTCAATGCGTTTCTCCTGTATCGATATTTTCAAAACCGCGCCACGCCATAATTTTTCCCGCTCTGCCGATGGGGACCAACTCCCTTTAGCCGACACCACAAACCCACCGGCAAAAGCGGAACACTGCTTTCGCGCACCACATCTCTTGGCTGCCGCCAAACGTACGGGGCATCACATCTTAAGACCCGTTAGCAAATCGCGGCTGGACGAATATCTTTCCTCGCATCAACATGAGGCTCCCACGCCGCTAGCAATCGCATTCCGATAGGGCCATCGACCCTAGACTCTGAACCTCGCCCCTACACGCAAAAAAGATATGTAGAACGTGAAGGGATAGTCCTACACCCACGGCACAGCCACATTCACTGCCTATGCGTGAGCCATCAGCAATCTGAAGGCTACCGCCTTCACGTCAGATCTGACCAAATCCAACATGCCTTAATTATCTTAATAGTTTCTGCATGTTACGACATATTAATTTGTGGCCCACATGTTGCTTAACCTCCCATTCACAAATGGAGCGGCGCGGCGATGATCCTCTTTATCTTGCTCATCACGTTGGCGATCACACTCGCAATACCGTTGAGCGAGAAACACCAAGAGACCAGAACTCATCGCGTGACCACCTAGAGAAAAACCACCGCATTTTTTCGAAACGTTAACGGACGGCGTCAGGAACGAACGAGATCACCATATGATAAAGACAGCTGTTATTGGCCTTCTGTTTACAAGCGTCCTCTTCCTCTCCGGTTGCGGTGGCGATGGCGGCAGCAGCGATGGAGCCCCGTCGGTTTCCAGTTCGCCGGGCTCAACGGGAGCCATCGCGACGCTTGCGTGGGACCCAGTTCAGGATCCTTCCATATTCGGCTACTATGTTCACTACGGGAGAATTTCATCTGGGCAGCCAGGGACATGCGCCTACGAAGATGCACAATTTGTTTCATCACCACACGTGACGATTACGAACTTAGAACATAATACGCAATACTATTTTGCCGTGAGCGCCTACAACGGCATGGAGAGCGCTTGCTCAAACGAAGTCTCCACCCTCACCCCACCATCCCAAGCCTAACAGGACTTTCCCGTTCGCGTTTGCCTCATACGTGATTCTCCGCTCCGTTCCGCCTAGATAAATCCCCCCTCTCGACATCCTTCATTGACTCCCATTGGACGTTTTGCTAGCCTCAAGCCCCGCCGCGTTCCTGCCGATCTCTGACGTAGAGAAGCACACGCCGGCAACCTACTGAGCGTTCAATTCCTGAAAGGAGTTCCGATGGCCAGTGCAGCCCTGTCCCCAGAGTCCCTCAATGTCCTCCATAACAAGGCCACGCAACTCCGGATCGAGAGCGTTCGAGCCACTTCCGAAGCCGGAAGCGGCCATCCGTCCAGTTGTTGCTCTGCCGCCGACATTGTCGCGACGCTCTTTTTCTCAGTCATGCGCTACGACCCGAAGAATCCCAAAGCCCTGAACAGCGATCGATTCGTCCTCTCAAAAGGACATGCGGCCCCCTTGCTCTATGCGGCCTGGGCGGAAGCGGGCCTGTTTCCCAAGAGCGACCTTTTGAAGTTGCGTACACTAGCCTCCGATCTTGAGGGGCATCCGACTCCCCGTCTTTCCTTTGTGGATATGGCCACGGGCTCGCTCGGCCAGGGACTCCCTGTTGGAATCGGGATTGCTCTGAATGCCAAATTTGTCGATACGCTCGACCACCGGACCTACGTCCTGATGGGCGATGGCGAATCCGTGGAAGGATCGAATTGGGAAGCGGCTGAAGTGGCCCGGCAGCATGGCCTGGATAATCTCTGTGCAATCGTCGATGTCAATCGGCTGGGCCAAAGCGATCCCACCATGCTCCAGCACGACATGGAAGCCTATCGCGCACGCTGGTCGGGATTCGGCTGGCATGCCATCGTCGTCGACGGCCATAACATCGCCGCGCTCGCCGCCGCCTTTGATGAAGCGGCCCGCACAAAAGGAAAACCGACCGTCTTGCTAGCCAAGACATTTAAGGGGCAGGGCCTTTCTTTCATGGCCGACAGCCCCAGCTGGCATGGGAAGCCGGTTCCGAAGGGTGAAGAAACGCAAAAAGCCATCGACGAACTGACCAAGCAATTGAAACCCGGCAACGGGACCGTGGAAATCAAGCGGCCTTCTGCCGCGACCGTCGCCCCGGCCACACATACCGCACTGCCCCCATCGCCCTATAAAGTGGGCGAGGCTGCCGCGACTCGGGAAGCCTTTGGCGTGGCACTTGAGGCTTTGGGTGGGGCAAACTCCTCCGTGGTTGGCCTGGATGCGGACGTCAAAAACTCCACCTATACGGACAAGTTCGGCAAGAAATTCCCGAATCGGTTTTTTGAAAACTTCATCGCTGAGCAAAACATGCTCGGCGCAGCCGCCGGCCTCGCGGCTTGCGGGAAAGTTCCCTTCGTCGCGACCTTCGCGGCGTTCTTCACACGCGCCTACGATTTCATCCGGATGGCAGCCATCAGTCAATCCAACATCAAGCTCGTGGGCACCCACGTGGGTGTGAGCATCGGAGAAGACGGCCCTTCCCAAATGGGACTGGAAGACATCGCGATGATGGCCGCACAACCAGGCGTGACGGTCCTCTATCCGTCAGACGCCACCTGCACGTATCGTCTGATTGAAGCCGCGGCCAATCATAAAGGGATGGTCTACATCCGAGCGGGCCGCCCGAAATCGCCGGTACTCTATGGACCTGACGAGACCTTCCCGATCGGAGGCAGCAAAGTCCTCCGCCAGAGCGCCAACGACGCACTCACCATCGTCGCGGCCGGAGTCACGTTATTTGAAGCCCTCAAAGCCCACGATCAACTCAAGGCGGCTGGCATCGCCGTTCGGGTGGTCGATCTCTACAGTATCGCTCCCATCGACCAAGCCACCCTCATCGCCAGTGCCCGCGCCACCCATGGCCGACTCCTCACCGTGGAAGACCACTACGCGCACGGGGGACTCGGTGATGCCGTGCTCAGCGCCGTCAGCGCTGAAGGCATGAAGGTCCACAAACTCGCCGTCCGGGTCATTCCCCACAGCGGCAAGCCGGACGAACTCGTCGATCATTTTGGCATCGGAGCGCGATCCATTGTCGAAGCAGCCAAGCAAATCATCAAGTAATCGGTTGAGTTCATCGCCCCCGGATGAACTCAACCATATTCCCCTGCTCAAGATTCTCTCCAGTGCAGACCGCCAGCGCGTGCTTCAGGACTTGACCGAGCAGCACTACACGAAACGCGATGTTATTTTTCGGGAGGGCGACCCGACCGAATACTTCCACATCGTGAAGGAAGGCACGGTCAAGTGCGTCAAATCGAGCCCGGAAGGGAAAGAATGCACGCTAAAAATGCTGATGCCCGGCGATCTCTTTTGCTGCGACGCCGCCGCCTTTGAGGGAGCCCGCCATCCGGGCACCGCGCAACCCATGGGCGATGTCAGCATCCTGCGCATGAACAAGAAATCCTACTTCGAGATGCTGCGCCGCAATCCCGAGGCAGCCATCGAAGTCATCAAGCATCTCGGCAATCGCCTCAATGAAGCCCAGGAAAAAGCCAAGGTCCTCGCCCTCGACCGTGCCGACCAGCGACTCGCCTCGCTCCTGGTTGACCTGGCGACAAAGAACGGCGTGAAGGACCCGCAAGGCATCAAGCTCCCGATGCGACTGACCCGCCAGGACATGGCCAACATGGTCGGCACAACGACCGAGACCGCCATTCGCATCATGAGCCGGTTCAAACGCGATCGACTCGTGTCCGGAACGGCAACCCGCCTCATCATCCGCGATCTCTCCGGCCTCAAGGCTCTGGCCTCCTCGTAGAGACCGTCAGCCCATACTTCCAGTATATTTTCAAAACATGATATACATCATATTTTTTTGACTGCGTCCTCCGTATCCTCACACACACAGACAACATGTACCTGACGCCTTCATATACAGGGACCATCAGCACATTCGTCTGCAGGAGTTCGACCAACCATTCAGAGAGGAGTGCCACAATGACGAGAAGAAAAACCCCACAGATGCTCACGATCGCAGGGTGCGCCGCCCTGGCGCTTGCCGGCTTGGTGGGACAACCGTCCCAAGCCTCCGCGAAGACTCATGACATTCACATGACCGCCGTAGAGTCCGACATCGTGATCGATGGCGGCGGCGAGAAGTATGCGGCCTGGACGTTCAACGGCACCATGCCTGGTCCGGTCGTCCGCGTGACCGAAGGCGACACCATCAACTTCACCCTAACCAACCCGGCCACCAATAAGAATCCCCACGCCATGGACTTCCATGCCGCGGAGATCGACTTCTTGAAGAACTACAAAGCCATCAATGCCGGCGAAACCATCAGCTACACCTTCGTAGCCAAGAAGCCAGGGATCTTCTTCTATCACTGCGGCGCACCGCCCATGATTCAGCACGTCGCGCGTGGCATGTTCGGCGCCATCATCGTCGATCCGAAAGACGCATCGGTCTGGCCCAAGGCGGATCGGGAATATGTCCTGGTCCAATCCGAATACTTCAAGAACCCCGGTGATGTGCAAGCCATGTTCGACCGCAAATTCGACGGCGTCATGTTTAACGGCGGTATCTTCAAGTATCACCCCTTCGTCACGGGCGGCGGCAAGCTCGACGCCAAGCCGGGCGAGCGCGTGCGCGTCTATTT
>JBEBHO010000283.1:0-5149 GCA_040081095.1 Nitrospira sp. | reverse complement strand
GCCGTAATGCACCAACCGGACTCCGGGAATGACGGCGATACGCTCCTTGTACGCAATCGGCAAGGTCAGCGCATCCGACATCGCATGGACCGTGATCAAGCGGTCTTTCGATGCCGCCCGCACCGCGCCCTGCCATTCCTCCAGCGTAAGGCGGAGCAATCCGAAGGCCAGCACCACCATCGCCAGTCCGCCGATCGTCAACGCCAATCGCACGGGCCGCCGCACCGTATTGCGAAGCATCAACCGAAACAACATCATGGAGGACTTTCCAAGACGCCTTTTTCAAGATGCCGGATCATCTGCGCCCGCTCGGCCGCGCGTGGATCGTGGGTCACCATGACGATGGTCTTGCCCAGCTCCCGATTCAATCGCGCCAGCAGGGTCAAAATATCTTCCGCCGATTCGCGATCCAGGTTGCCGGTCGGCTCGTCCGCCAGAATCATCGTCGGATCGCTGACGATCGCGCGGGCTACGCCGACCCGCTGCTCCTGCCCTCCGGAAAGCTGGCGGGGATAGTGATCCATCCGGTCTGCCAATCCGACCAGGCGCAACGCGGTCTTCACATGCTCAGTCCGCTCCCGTCGCGAGAGATGTGTGAGCGCCAGCGGGAGCTCCACATTTTCGGCGGCGGTCAGGACGGGAATGAGATTGTAGGTCTGAAACACATAGCCGATATGGCGAGCCCGCCATCGAGCCAGATCGCCTTCGGATAATCCGTCTAACTGAGTGCCGGCGACGACGACCGATCCACTCGTCGGCCGGTCGATTCCGGCCATCAAATTGAGCAGGGTGCTTTTCCCCGAACCGGACGGCCCCATGATCGCGAGGAACGTGCCGGCGGGAATGATGAAGGACAGATCCCGCAACACGGAGACATCCGTGCCGCCGCGGGAGTAGGTTTTCGTAATGTGACTGAGCGCAACGACCGGATCGACCACGTTGGAAACCCTTACGAGGCGCGCCGTTGAACGGTCACGGCCGCACCGGAGCGAAGATCCGCAGTCGGCGCCACAATGACTTCATCCGACTGGGACAGTACCCCGCGCACCGGCGTCGTGGCGGCCACGGACGCACCGGCCTGCACCGCCGTTTCCACCACCCGACCGTCACGGACAAGCAGGACCACCGGGCGACCCTCGCGCGTCACCACGGCACTGGAGGGCACGCCCCACTCGTCCACGGGAGCAG
This sequence comes from Nitrospira sp., assembly GCA_040081095.1. GTDB lineage: Bacteria > Nitrospirota > Nitrospiria > Nitrospirales > Nitrospiraceae > Nitrospira_D. Next base: position 3,961 of record JBEBHO010000283.1, on the reverse strand, counting down.
GCGCTCCGGGAAGCGCGCCGAACGTCACCTTCGCACTCAACTCAGGGCGCACGCGGTCGTCCAGTTCGACAAACCGCACACGCGTCATGACCGTGCCCTTCGCCCGGTCGGCGATCGGCATCACCTGCGCCACTTCACCGCGATAGCGATGATCGGGGACCGAATCCAATTGAATTTCGGCCGGCTGGCCCGCCTGCACGCGCTGAATCATCGACTCCGACACTTCGGTATCGACCATCACCGAGCTCATGTCCGCAATCGCCACGACCGAGCCGCGCGAGAGCGTCGAGGCCGCCATCGGCGCCACGACTTCGCCGACCTCGGCAAACTTCTTGACGACCGTGCCGTCAAACGGCGCACGGATATTGGTGCTCTCGACCTGCACCTCGGCGGATTGCCGTTCCGCCTCGGCCGCGCCCACCGCCGCCTCGGCCGACTTCACGGCAGCGGCGGCTCGACGGAGCCTCGCACTAGCCATGTCAAACTCGGATTGCGTAGCAAAGGACTGTTCGAGTAGCGACTTCATCCGGTCGAAGTGAAGCGTGGCTTCCTGAAACTCCGGTTTGGCGGAAGCCAGTTGCGCCCGCGCCACAGCCAACTTGGCCAATGCCTGCTGACGCAACGCATCCATGTCCGTATGTTCGAGGCGGGCGATTACTTGCCCTTCCTTCACCCGGTCGCCGACTTTCACATCGAGAAACTCAAGCCGCCCGGTGCCTTTAGAGGCAATCGATGCCTGCCGCTGCGCGACGACGTAGCCGGTCGAGGCCAAGCCCGCCGATCCACCTGACGACAGGCGAACGACCGGAGAGACCTCCACGCTGACGCCGGATCGAATCAGTCCGGTATTCCATGCGACCCCGGCGGCGCCGATCAGCAACAGGAGCAAGAGCCAGCCCCAGCGCCGCCCGCGGCTGGATGGTCGCGGCTCATGGGTTGCGGTGCGTGGGATGCTCAGTCCATCCAAGTCGGCATCGTGGAGACTGGACCGGCGTGGCGGGATCGGAGTCGGTTCAGGTGTTACTGAAGTCGTCATGGCATCGTCCTCATTTTTCGCGCTGAAGTCTACCATAGATGCTCACCCGTACTCACGGATACTCCCACCGGCTAAGGTCTTTCCGGTAGTGGACGTAGTTACTGAACCATCATGCCTGCTGAGCTTGGTCCCGCTTCCGCCCGCGCCGCTTGCGCCACCACATGAGGAACCCTGTCGCATAGATTACCGGGCAGGCCAGCCCGCTTGCGAAGACCAGCAGACGGCCGGGCATCCCGAAAGCCTGACCGGAATGCAACGGCCACTGCCAATCCAGAAACGTTTCTCCGGCGCTGCGGCGCGTATCAGGCGCGCGCACATTCACAATGGCCCCGCTGTATTGATCGATGCTCACGATGCGCTCAGACCAAAACACACTCAGCCCCGGCACAGCCTTCCGTGCCACCTGATAAACCCCGGTTGCATCCTCCGGCATAGACAGCCCGCTCAATCTTCCCTCTGGGTAGCGAACTGCTGCGAGCGCCACGGCCTGTTCCGCGCTGATGGGGCTGACCCCGTCCATCGGGGTCGACTGCGGAGCCTGAGCCGCCCCGCGAGTGGCCGGAGAAAGAAGCTGCGTCACCCACACAATGGGATCGGCCCAGTTCATATAGGCCCCCGAGAGCAGCACCGCGCCTACGATCAGACAGAAATAGAACGACACTGTCTTGTGCAGATCGAACAGCAACCGGAACGGCGTCATCGGTTGCCTGATGATAAACGCCTGCCGCCACTGGCCGTTCACCGGCCACCACACGATGAGTCCCGTGATTAAGGAGAGCATCAACAGCCACGCGGCCACCGCCGCCAGCGTGATGCCGTTCACGCCCGACAAGAGTTGGAAGTGCAGCGCGAACACGGCGTCCATGAAATACCCCGGCACCCACTCATCAGCCCCATAGCTGCGCACCCCCGTCACCCGGGCCCGATAGGGATCGACAAAGATCCTCGCCCAGGCCTTCGACGGATGTTCGACATAGACAGCAAACACCCGTTCGCGAGTCGGCGCGCCATACACCTGCGTGATGCGGCTTCCCGGCACTGCGGCCTGTTTCGCCGCCGCCAAGATGTCGCCCACCGGCCGGTACGCATCCTGGCCGGGTGGCGGGACCGCCACCGTCAGGAGCGCAGGATTCAACCAGTCGTCGATCTCCTGAAAGAACACCAGGACGCTGCCGGTCAGTCCGAAGACGACCAGCAGCGCCCCGATGTACAGCCCCAAATAGATATGCACCTGCACCCACAGGGCGCGCCAGGCACGGACCCGATTGATCCGAGTCGTGCCTGTACCCGCCTGACCGGCGGGTACGGAAGGCGACGCACGTGTGACAGCCTCATTTTCCATCCGCTTAGAACTCCATACGGATCGAGCCCATGAAGAACCGCGGCATGCCGGGCTGGATGAAGTACGGCCCTCCGATGGCTCCGGAGTAATAGGTCCTATCGAACAGATTACTCACATTGAGCTGAGCGATCATCTTGGTCATCCCCATCCGCCATTCGTAGCTAGCCATCGCATTGGCAATGACGTAACCCGGCAGCTGAAAGGTATTGGCCGCGTCGCCTTGCCGTTCTCCGGCTGCGGATAACCCTGCACCGACCTTCAGGCCATGCAGCTTCAGGCCCCCGAGCTCTTCCTCCTGGAAGGCATAGGTGCTCCAAAGACTGCCCATGTCCTTGGCGGCGTTAAACAGCCGATTGCCGGTGTTTCCTGGCGTCGGATTGCCGCCGCCGTCATCCCCGACATCATTGGTGATTTTGGCAAACGGCATATAGGTGTACGAAGCGATGACGCTCCAGCCGGGAGAAATCTCACCACTCACATCCAATTCGATCCCGCGCGTTTGCGCCTCCCCGATCGCCCTGGAGAAAAGCGTACCTGGCACCGGAACCGCCAAATTCTGTTTGGTCAGATCGAAATAGGCCACGGTCGTTCTCAGTCGCCCGTCGAAGAATTCGGTTTTGACGCCCGCTTCAAACTGCTGCGCCGTCTGCGGAGGCAGCGGCTGACGACTTGCATCGAAGGCATTCTGAAGCCCGAAGTTCTCCGTGTAGCTGCCGTAGAGTGAGAGCCATGACATCGGCTGCCACACCAGACCGACCCGTGGGGAGAGGCGGTGGTCTTTCCCCGTTCGTTCATTCAGCACCATATCGTTCGAGACCGCGTCGTCGTAACGCAACCCCGCCAGCAAATGCAGATTGAGCGGCAGCTTGACCTGATCCTGCACATAGAGGCCGTGCCAGGACCGTGACGAGCCGAACGGGCCGTTATCGGGGATTTGATCGAGGCTTGGAATCCCCACCCCATACACTGGATTGAACACATTGATCGGGAAATTCGTTGCAGGATCCAGGTCGCAACATTTCGCCACGACATATTTATCGGTCTGATACAGATAGTCATATCCGAACAGCAACGTATGCTTCAGCGCTCCCGTGTCGACATGACCGGTCAGGTTGAGTGAGCTTTGATAGCGGTTCTCTTGGCTTCCCCGGGGAACGGCAGCCAAGAATCGCTGAACGGTCCCATCCTCCTGAACCCCACTGAACGGCACAATCTCTCTATGACCCAGCCCATGAATAAACTCCCCCGACAACCGGTGGGTGATCTTCCAGTCCGAATTGAGTTCATGCGACCAATTGATACCGGTAAAGAACCGCTCGTTCGCACTCTTGCTGAAACTTGGTTCATCCAAATACCGGCTGATCGGAATCGGGGCCGGCCGGTTTCCGAGAGCCGGAAGCATGCCATCCGACTTCGTGTTGATATTGTGATATTCCATTTCGGCCGTGATTTGCGTACGCGGGCTGACCTTCCATTGCACCACTGGTGCAAAGAACATGGTCTTGCGATCGACGAAGTCGCGGAAGGATTCGGAGTTCTCATAGGCGAAGTTAAACCGGTAGAGGAGACTCCCGGACTGATTC
>JBEBHO010000160.1:0-5152 GCA_040081095.1 Nitrospira sp. | reverse complement strand
ATAATGTTCTTTATCGGCTCAAAAATGGATCTCTGTAGTCCGATTCCCCTCGCCGCAGTATTTCGCCAGAGCCCCTCCCTCGTTGACAAAGCCAAACTGGGAAAACAAAGGGGTCGGGGAAAACAAAGGGGCCAGCTCAGGAATGTTTTCTCACGATCCTTTCGGCCTTCCCCTGGTCCGCAGCGTCGATTCCATTCCACTGTGGTTCGCTATTCGCCGGACTTAGGCTTGGTCACCGAAGGGGTGCCCTCACTGTACGCTCAGTTACCTGGGGCTCGCGTTTCATAATCACCCATTGTGTATCGCCTGTGTATCGCCGATCATTTTCGGATTTACATATGGTCCGTGTGATCCCTGCGCATGGTTAAGCGGGCTCTGTGGTTTGGCTATCGGGCGACGATATTGATCTGAGCGGAATAGCCGAGTGTGGAGAGGAGTTGCTCGCAGTCTTCCCAGGCCAGTCCGAATGTGCGCACGTCCGCGGCGCCGATTCTGGCAACGGCATCTCGAATGGCCGTCGAGTGGGCCGGGTCGAAGTCGTCATTCATCATCGCCGATTCCGCCCAGTCCACAAGGGCAGGCAAGGACAGATCGTGATGGAGATAGGCACCAAGTTTTTCTGCAACCGATTCACAGGTAACGAGGGGCATCTTGGCTAGACCTTTCGATGGCCTAAGTCTACCGGATACTTGTGATGGACCTCAATCATTTCTCCGATCTCGTTATAGACCTCCTGATAAAAACGGAGAGTCAGTTCGTCGGCATCGACCTCTTTGACGTATCGAACTTTCCAGCCTGACCGGCTTGCGACATCAATCCAATACCGTCTCCCACCATGAGGCAAGTCCTCACGATATTTGAACTTCCGTTCGTTTTGTTGCCTGGTGCTCACTGCGAGCAATCCTCTTGAATATCGTATGCTCTGTCAAGGCTGAAGGTTGAAGGATGCGCGCATTGAGGGACCACCGCTCCACCGTGGGGCCTCAGCAAGCAAGAAGGACTGTCTGGCCGCTCCGTCTTCCCGCTCTTGCATCTCATTCTTACACCCCCGTACAATGTCCCATCTTTAGGCTAACCCATTGGCTTTTTGAACGATTCGGGTCGCTTCGCAGCCGGGCGATAGAAGGACCAGATCCATATGAGAATCGAGTATTCCAAGGGCGAGCGAGCTTCTAAAGAGCTTATTCTTTTAAATCGCCAGAGTTTCGAAGCTTCCAGCGGCCGGAAGATGAAGGTCATGCTGATCTTCCCGCCCGATTGGTTTCCGTCTGAACCCTATCTCAGCCTTCCTTCCCTCACCGCTGTCCTCCGCCAGGCCGGGCATACGGTCATCCAAAAAGACATCAATCTCGAAATGTGGGACTGGTACTTCAGCGAGGATTTTCTGAAGAAAGTCCTGCGTCGGGTGCCGCAGCAGCTCGACCGGCTCCGCAAGCTCTCCAAGAAGCGGGATCTGGATGCGAATGAGATGGATTTGCAGTTGGCACTCTGCGATTTGACCCGGCAGCGGATCGAGGAGTTGACTAAGAAGGCAGAGAAGGCGAAGGCGATCATCCGCGGAGAAGTCTTCTACGAAATCGATCAGTTGGAATGGGCGATTCAAGTATTCCGTGAAGTGACGTCGGTCATTTCTATGGTCTATGCCCCGGCGCGGATCTGCATGCCGCCGATGGAGACGGATCTGTCTTATAAAGTCTTCGTCTCGTCCGAAATTATGGACGCGGTGAACGATACCCAGGTGAATATTTATCGCGATGTGTTCGAGCATCTGGTGAAGCCGGTGATCGAGCAGGAACAGCCGGATGTGATCGGCATCTCGATCGTCCTGCAGCAGCAGATGTTCTCCACCATGACCTTCTGCGCCCTCATCAAGCAGCACTTCCCGAATATCCACATCACGATCGGCGGCAATACGGTCACGCGCTTGCGCGATGTGCTGCCGGAGTCGCCGCTGTTCCAATACTTCGACAGCGCCGTGGTCTATGAAGGGGAGACGGCCTTTGTGCAGCTGGTCTCGGCGGTGGGGGCGAAGCGGAGCCTGGCCGAGGTGCCGAACACGATCTATAAAGACGCTACTGGGGTACACACCTCCGCGACGAGCTTTGCGGAAGACATGCACGCGCTGCCGCCGCCGGACTTCGACGGCCTGCCGCTGGACAAGTATTTCGTTCCGACCAAAATCCTGCCCTATCTCGCGACGCGCGGCTGCTACTGGGGCCGCTGCGAGTTCTGCGACCATGGCGAAGGCTATACGGCGGGCTACCGGTCCAAGAAGATCCAGGACATTTTGGGCGAGATCACCCATCTGCGCGACAAGTACGGCGCGAAGCATTTTCACTTCACCGATGAGTCCTATCCGCCGGCCCTGTTTCGCAAGCTGGCGCGGGGCTTGATCGACAGCAAGATGGACATCACCTGGACGACGCATATGCGGTTCGAGAAGAGTCTGCTGGAAGATCAGGTCTGGCAGGATGCGAAGGACTCGGGCTGCAAGTATCTCCACTTCGGCTATGAGTCAGGAAACGAGCGGGTGCTGAAGCTGATGGACAAGGCGACGACGACCGCCATCATGACCGAGCATCTCAAGCGCACGGCGGAGGCAGGCATCTGGAACCACTGCATGGGCTTCTTCGGCTTCCCCGGCGAGACGAAGGAGGAAGCCTGGTCGTCGGTGGAGTTCCTGGAGCAGAACAAGGACTATGTGCATTCGCTGGGGTTCGGCACCTTCGATCTCGGCCGGCACAATCCCGTGGCGAAGCATCCGGAGAAGTGGGGCGTGACGGCCTACAAGAACCCGGAATGGGATCTGGCGCTCGACTACTACTACACGGTGAAGAACGGGCTGAGCATCGAAGAGGCCGAGCGGGTGTTCCAGCAATTCGAACAGAACCATTACGCGGGCTGGGATCTGCGGCTCTACATCAGGGAATATATCTTTTTGTACATTGCGCGGTTCGGGCTGAGGAAGTTGCCGGAGCTGCAATATCAAGCAGTCAAAACTACGGGCGTGACACCGACGCTCGCAGGAAAGATGTAACGATGTCTGCTTCTGGATTGGTTCAAATAGACGGGTTGAGTCCGATCAAGAAAGAAGATCGGAAGACATCCAAGGTCATGCTGCTGTTCCCGCCCGAGTGGGTGCCGACGGCGCCCTATCTGGCGCTGCCTTCGTTGACCGCCGTGCTGCGGGAAGCGGGGCATCAGGTCGTGCAGCGCGACATCAACATCGAGATGTACGACCACTTCTTCACGATGGAGTTCCTGATCTGGGTAAAGGCCAGGCTCGGCATGCAGCTCAAGCCCCTTCAAGATAAAGAAAAGGCCGGCACGCTTACGGAGCGCGAGGCCGATCAGAAAGCCGTGGTGGAGCAGGCCTATGCCGTCGATGTGTTCGATCTGGCCGAACGGGCGGAAGACGCGAAGCTCATTGTCCGCGGGGAACGGTTCTACGCAGCCGAGAAATTGGAGATGGCGCTGAATTGCTTCCGCGAGGCGATGCAGTACATCTCCGCCGCCTACTATCCCGCCTCGCTGGTCTTCTATCCGATGGAAAGCAACCTGGGCTATCGGCCTGGTGTTTCGAAAGAAGTCTTCGCCTGCCTCGACGACGAGCAGGTGAACGTGTACCGCGATATCTGCAATCAGCTGGTGCTGCCGTCGGTCAGTAAAGAAAAGCCGGATGTGGTGGGCATCTCCATCGGCACGCAGATGCAATTGTTGGCGGGCCTGACGTTCTGCAAGATGATCAAGGAGACGTTCCCGCACATCAAGGTGGTGGTCGGGGGCAACGTGATTACGCGCTTGCAGGAAGAGCTGCCGCATCATGAGCGGTTTTTCACCGAGGTGTTCGACGCGGCGATTCTCTACGAAGGCGAGCATGCGCTGCTCTGGTACATCGAGGCGCTGAACGGTCAGCGGTCGCTGGAGTCGGTGCCGAATCTGATGTATCGGCATGCCGACGGGGTGAAGCAGAGCAAGGAAGTCTATACCGAGAAGACGGCGGCGCTGCCGCTGCCCGATTTCGAAGGCCTGCCGCTGGATCACTATTTCGTGCCGGAGCGGATCATTCCCTATCTTGCGACGCGCGGCTGCTACTGGGGCCGCTGCACGTTCTGCGACCACGGGCAGGGCTATTTCGATCAATATCGCGGGATGACGGCGCAGCATGTCGTCGAGCAGGTGACTGCGCTGCGGGATAAGTATCAGTGCAAGCACTTCCTCTTCTCCGACGAATCCTATCCGCCCGCGCTGTTCAAGAAAGTGTCGCAGCTGCTGGTGGAGCAGAACGTCGGCATCAAGTGGACGACACTCATCCGCTTTGAAGAGACCTTACAAGATCAAGCCATCTGGGATCTCGCCGCGAAGGCCGGCTGTTGCACGCTCTATTACGGCATGGAGTCGGCGAACGAGCGCGTGCTGAACCTCATGGATAAGCATGCGAAGAAGAGCGTGATCCAGAACAATCTCCATCAGGCGTCGAAGGCGGGGATCTGGAACCATGTGATGGCCTTCTACGGATTTCCCGGTGAAACGCGCGATGAAGCGCTGGAGACGCGGCAGTTCGTCATCGACAACCAGCCGGTGATCCATTCGGTGGAGTTGTTCTACTTCGTGGCCTACCGGCACACGCCGATGGTGCGCAACCCGGATAAGTTCGGCATCACGATCCATAAGCAGGAGGAGTACGACCTGCCGCTGGACTACTACTACACGCTGAATGAGCCGGTGGGGATTTCCTGCCTGGATGCGATGCAGCTCTGCGAAGAGTTCTACAAGAACGACTTCAAGCCCTGGGCGGTGCGGGTGAATTCCCGCGAGCACGTGTTTCTCTACATCTCCAAGTTCGGGACGAACAACCTGCCGCAGATCTACGCGCAGCAGCAGACGGTAGGAGCCTCAGACAGCGTCTCGGGCCTGGTTACGTGGCCGGTTTCGGTGGGGGAGAACGAAGAGGGTAAGGAGACGCATAGTCGCGTAGTCAGTCACGGAGTCGACTAGGCCCGTGGGTTATGTATCACTCTCGTCGGGGACCAACACGGCGATGAGGAGCGCGTAGGCGGCTTCGACCATCTTGGTCATCTCTTCGGCCTTCTTGTAGGCCTGCATGTAGGCTTTGGGGTTGTTGGTGAGATTCGAGTAGCGGGCGGGGTTC
>JBEBHO010000154.1:0-5178 GCA_040081095.1 Nitrospira sp. | reverse complement strand
CCGCGTTGCTTCCAGTTCGATCGAGAATCCGTTCAACCAACGCCTGCACAGGCGCCGGGAGTCTGCTACCGATGATGACGGGCGACATGGCCGTTCGTGCTACTGGGGGCTCTGCTGCAACATTGAGCGGCAGGCTGCTGCCATCGTGCGCTTGTTGGGTACAAGCCCTGAATCGGTCCATCTTTGCCGAGTCGCCCGCCAGCTTTTCTTCAAACGAAGATCGATGGATGTCGAGATTCTCCCGCAGATCGATCAGTGAGGAGGTGCAGGCGGTCAGAAGCGGAAGGGTTAGAAGTGTGACGAAACCAAGCCGACGCATGAGGGTCTCCAATCGTGAGGTTTCATGGAACGGATCGTGCCAGCTGTGGCGATGGAATTGTTCGCAAGGGCCATGCCCTGAAAGATTCAGACGGAAAGACCGGAACCCCAGCTGTTTCCAGTGATGGGCTCGTGCGGGTCGAGTCGGGCGTTCAACAACGGGCCAGGAGTGATACAGCCCTGTATGGGTTTCGATACCGGATCAGTGCTTCTTGTCCTTCTGCATAATCTTATCCGTCCAGGCCAGCAGAATCGCGGATCCGAGGAAGGTGATATGGATGAAGATCTTCCACTTGATGTCTTCGTAGTTTTCGTTGTGGATATTCACGAACGATTTCAGGAGGTGAATGCTGGAGATTCCGATCAACGAGGCCGCGAGCTTGATCTTGATCGTCCCGGGGTCGATGTGGGTCAGCCAGTCTGGCCGATCCGGATGTTCTTCCAGATCCAGCTTGCTGACGAACGTGGCGTAGCCGCCGATGATGACCATGGTCAACAGATTGGCGACCATCGTGACGTCGATCAATCCGAGCACGCCCAGCATGAAGATGGTTTCTTCCTGCTGGTTGATGTGCCGGACCATCTCCCAGAGCTCGATCAAAAACTTGTAGGCGTAGAGCAGCTCCGCGACGATGAGCCCTCCATACAGAGGCGCTTGAATCCAGCGGCTGGCAAAGACGACGAGTTCAAAGACATGTTCAATCTGGGCAACCGGGGACCGGTGCGATCGTGTCGGCTGGTGGGACGGGGACGAATGCTCGCTGGACATCAAGCCTCCTCAACTATTCAAGCGCCCGCTGGGGGCCACGTGTGCGGGTATCCTAAAGTGCGTCGTACGACCTGTCAATTCAGACGAGGAAAGTTCAGCGTCGTCCGGAAGAGTGTTTCCTAGGCGGCTCGGGCGGCGATGGCTTGTGTTGCGGGTGTCGAGGGAGAAGGTGACACGGGCGCTGCCGGAGAGTGAGTCTTGAGCAGCGTCGCGGCGCGTCTCCCGGCCAGGCGAATTTGCTCGGCTCCCATGCGCGCCGGGTTATCGGTCGGGAGCTGAGCGAGCAAGAGATCGGCGAATCCGTTGATAGATGTCAGGAGATTGTTCAGATCGTGGATTAACCGGGGCGGAGCGGCGGCGATGTCGGGGCGCGGTTCATCCGATTTAAGAAGCCCGGCGCGTCCATTCACACGGGCCAGGGCCCGTTCAATGGTGCGCGCGTGATCGGCGTCGGTCGACGGGAGCAGGCAGAGCACTTCGTGAACGCCTTGCCGAAGCATGAGCAGCTGAAGGGATTTGTCCATCTTCATGACCAGCCCGATGATTGCCGTGGCGGGCGAGGCAGTATGGATCGTGCGCAATTCGGTCTGTGCCGTTGCTTCGTCGACAAGGATCAGATCGACTCGGTGCGACTGGAGATACACCAGCGCATCGGGAACGGTGGTCACGGATGCCACGTTCAGAGGTTCAGCCAAGTGTGTGTGCATCCATGCGTCGAGGGTCCCGGCAAGGGGCATTCCCGCCCCGATGAATACAACAGAGGTTGGTGGGTGGAGTATCGCCGCCGCTTGGCCGTCGGATGGGGTCAGCCACTGTGTCAGGACTCGCTGGAGTTCCTGGCTCTTGACCGGTTTAGTCACAAAGTCATCCATGCCAGAGGCCAGGCAATGTTCGCGGTCGCCCTGCATCGCGTTGGCGGTCAGGGCGATGATGGGGAGATGGGTACCCGGTTGCTCGTGCGAACGGATCATGCGTGTCGTTTCAAACCCGTCCAATTCGGGCATTTGACAGTCCATAAAGACTAGATGATAGGGGTGCCGAGTGAGCGCGAGCAGCGCTTCCTGTCCATTACACGCCACATCGACACGATAGCCGAGTTTCTCCAGCATCTTCACGGCGACTTTCTGGTTGACGGGATTGTCGTCCACGACCAGCAAGTGATGCCGTGTTTGCGCGGCGGTTTCCGAGAGGGTATGGCGGGTAATGAGCGCTGGTATATCGGGGCGGGTCTGCGGCTGACTCAGAACCAACTGCAGGCATTTGGCGAGTTGGCGTTCGCGGACCGGTTTGGTCAAATAGGCGGAGACACCGGCCTCATGCGCTTCTTTCCCGTCTCCGCGCCGGCCCACGGAGGTGAGGATCACAATGGGAATGTCGCGGAGTTGCGGATCCGCTTTCATCTGGCGCGCCAGGGCGAGCCCGGTCATGTCCGGCATCTCCATATCGAGAATGGCAAGATCGACGTGTCGGCCGGCCTGGCATTCTGCTCGCAGCAGAGTGAGGGCCTCGGCGCCTTGTCCCGCAAGACAGGGCTCCATGCCCCAGCGCATGGCGTATTGGGTCAGAATCTGACGGTAGAGAGGATGGTCGTCAACGAGACAGATCCGCTTCCCGCGCAGATCGCTCTGTGCGGTGCGGTCGGAGATCGCCTGGTCGGCCGTTCCCAATCGTATCTCGAACCAAAACCGGCTGCCCTTGCCGGGAGCGCTCTCGACCTGGATCGTGCCCTGCATCAGTTCCACCAATTGCTTGCAGATGGCGAGGCCCAATCCGGCGCCGCCGTATTTGCGGGTGGTGGAGCTGTCGGCTTGGGAGAACGACTGGAACAGGCGCGCTTGGGCCGCGGCATCCATGCCGATGCCGGTGTCGATGACGTCGATGCGCAGCGTGACTTCCGATGGGGTTACGGCCGCGCAGGACACGACGAGACTGACTTCGCCCTGCTCGGTGAACTTGATCGCATTGCCTGCGAGGTTGGTGAGGATCTGTTTGATTCGGCCGGGGTCTCCGACCACGGTCAGTGGGACGTCGGCATTGACCAGTCCGATCAGCTCCAAGCTCTTGCGTTGTGCCGAGAGGGCCAGCAGGTCCAGGACTTGATCGAGTGTCGTGCGTATGTCGAACGGAATTGGTTCCAAGTCGAGTTTGCCCGCTTCGATCTTTGAGAAGTCGAGAATATCGTTGATGATCGCCAGGAGGGATTCGCCGGATGTGCGGAGTGTTTCGACGCACTCCCGCTGCTCAGCGGACAGCGGCGTATCGAGCAGGAGTCCAGTCATGCCCAAGACCCCGTTCATCGGTGTGCGGATTTCGTGGCTCATGGTGGCGAGGAACTCGGATTTTGCCCGAGTGCCGGTCTCAGCGGCATCTTTGGCCTTGTAGAGGTCCTGTTCCATCTGCTTGCGGTGGGTGATGTCGCGGCAGGTACAGAGGATGGTCTGGCGTCCCGTGCCAGCGTCTTCCAGCAGAGTGAGCGAGAGATCGACGTGGAACGCGTCACCGGATTTATTTTTTCCGACCACCTCGCCCTGCCATTGGCCGGCCGCGCGCAGCGTCGGGAGATAGAACTGCTCGATCATCGCCGCCCACTCGGGATGATACAGCTCTTTCCAGCTGTGACCGAGCAGTTCGTCGACGCTATAGCCGTAAATCGCGGCGTGGGCCGGGTTCATATAGGTGTACTCGCCGGCATCGTCGAGCAGGGCCATGCCGTCTTGTGCATGGTTGATGGCCTGTTGCAGCCTGAGTCGGGTCGATTCGCTCTTCTTGCGGTTGGTGAGATTCACTGCGATGCCAAGAAAGCCGGTGATGCCATGGGCGGCATCGCGGATAGCCGTGACGGAGAGCAGGACGGGGAGGCGCTCGCCATTTTTCCGGACGTAGGTCCACTCATGTTCGTTTTGCAGGTTGCGGCGCGATTTTTCGACGAATACGTCAAAACCCGGTTGGAGGGTGATGCCAAGTTCTTGGCCGAATTCCTTGGCACGCGTCGAGACTTCCCCTCCGTCATGAAAAACGGCCGGAGTGAGCTTGCCGATCATCTCTTCGGCTGTATAGCCGAGTAGGCGCTCCGCAGCAGGGTTGAAGACGGTGATAAGTCCGATCGGATCAGTGGCGATCACGGCGTACTCGGCGCTCGCAAGAATTGCCGTCTGTAGCGCTTGCGTCTTCTGAAGGGTCCGGGTGGTCTGCCGGTGTTCGATAATGTTTGCGCACGCGGTGAGGAATGAACTGAGGTACGTCACAAGGTCATCGGAATAGCCGCCCGGTCGATTGGCGATCCCGATCATGCCGGTGAGGTGGGGCCCATAATAGATCGGGAGGCCCAGGAAGGCATTCAGTGGAGGATGATTCGGGGGCAATCCTCCTCGCCGCGGGTCGTGGGAAGGATCATTGGCGATGACCGGCTGGCCGGTGACCATGACTTGGCCGAACAGGGTGTTGAGATTGGCAAATTCAAAGTTGGGCGCGTGTTGCTCGTAGAAGGCCCGCGTCGGCTCGTCCCATGCGATGTTGGTGATGGCGTGGGTGCGGAGATAGGGGGTGCCGTCTTCACGGAAGAGCACCTCGCCGATGAACCCATACTCGGAACTTGTGAGGGTGAGCAGGCTGGTTAGCAGGGCGTTGAAGGTCTCTTGCTCGGATTGGCCGTTGATCAGCAGGGATTGGGCTGAAGCGATTGCTGTTATGAGTGCCTGGGATCCGGCGGTCGTTTCCTCGGCCTGTCGGCGCGCGGTGGTATCAGTGTGGGTTCCAACGACACGGAGCGGGGAACCGTCCGGCGCTCGGGAGATGACTTTGCCCCGGTCCAAGATCCATTTGTACGAACCGTCTTTGCACCGCAACCGATGTTCGTTCACGTAGGTGGAGGTTTCGCCGCGGAAGTGTCGTTGAATATCGGCCATCGCGTTGGCGAGGTCATCGGGATGGACACGGGAGGACCATTCCTCGAGTGTCGTGCCGATCTCATCCTCGGCGTATCCCAGCATCTCCTTCCATCGATTCGAGAAGAAGACGTGGTTGGTTTGAGCGTCCCAATCCCATACGCCGTCCCCGCTGCCTTCAAAGGCATAGGTCCAGCGCTCTTCCAA
>JBEBHO010000265.1:0-5221 GCA_040081095.1 Nitrospira sp. | reverse complement strand
ATGCTATTCAAAACCGTGAAACCTGCGCGGCCTTCCCTAACGCTTCCACCGGGCATCGTTTGCGCTGACAACCTTCCCGCCGTACCGAAGTACTCCAGTTCGATTCCCAACATGCGTTGAGTCCATTGTGGGAAGAGACCGACTTTTACGCCTCCCCCCGCACCCTTGTCAGCGCGAGCCCGATTGACCTCTTGCCCCGCCAACCTCACTCCAGAAACCCCTGGAAAGCCTCCAACCGCCGCCACACCTATGTAGACATCCGCAGACTCTGCCGCATGTGCGTTCGAACCATCGACGGTCGATCCCTGTAAAGCCGGCCCTGCGACAATGGTCCCGATCATCAGGATCTTCAATGATAGACGAAGCATACGTGGCAATGTGTTCATCGACAAATCCCGGCTCATCTTCATACAGGTCCAACGAGGCATCGCACAATTTCTGTGAATCAGGCTACCTGATTGAATAATCTGAAACTACAGCACCTGTGCACAATAAAAAAGCGTGGATGGCAACCCGCCATCCACGCTTCGATTTCCCACACAGTGAAACTTACCGCGTACTCAACTAGTTCCCCTTGACGACCGTGCACACTTCCACGAAAAATCCCAAGATGTTCTTGAGATACTGTTCCGTGTAGACAGCTTTTTTGATCCCGCCTTGATTCATCGCCGCCTCAACGGAGGTATCGCCGGTGGCGACGATTCCCATGATGCTCGTTCCGCAGGCTTTGCCAACCTTGGTCGGGGTCGCGCCATTGTCATGGAGAATGCCGCCGGACGTTGTTTCCATATACACCCAAGCCGTAGGCGTCAAACCTGCTGGCTGTGTATACCCTCCCACGCCGGCACATCCCGAGGCAACCGTTGCGAATGTCGCCACACACAAAGACATCAGTACTCTTTTCATAAAAGACCCCCATTCTGAAGTGGATTTAAAAGGCAAGTTCTACGGAAGAACGACGATTGCCTAAGATACCTAAGAACTGTGTGCTAAATATAGGTACGGCGTCTCGGATTGTCAACGAGACTGTCATTTGAGTGCACCGTGACAAATCATCGTCACCACGCTGATTTGTATGCGGGCCACGTCTTCAGGGTACAGGAACCGGCTGGACTCCGAGCGCACTTTGCACCGCATTCCACTCAAAGGTGAACGGCTCCGGCGTTCGCTTCGGCAACGCGGCGAGTTCAGCGTTCAAGCGATCGGCGCGGGCCGTGCTCATGGGATGCGTCGAGAGCCATTCCAGCCGCCCCTCGTCTTTTTCCGCGAGCCGCTGGAAGAAGGTGATCATGCCTTTCGGATCGATCTTGGCGCGATAGACCAACTGCAGCCCCGTGAGATCGGCTTCCGTTTCCTGCGCCCGGTCGAATTTGAGCGTGAGGAGCTCCACGCTGACTTGGCGCATCAATCCAATGAGCCCCTGTTGATCGCCGACGATGATCGCAGCCACCGCCATCACCCCCACACTCTTGACCATCCGCTCCATCCCGTGGCGCTGCAGCACGTGATTCAGCTCGTGCCCCAAGACCCCCGCCACTTCTTCTCCGCTGTCCGCTTTTTTCATCAAGCCGGTGAAGACAACGACATAGCCGCCCGGCAACGCAAAGGCATTGACCACATCGCTCTTCACGACGGTCACTTGAAACTTATAGGGGCTGTTTGGAATCTGCTCGGCCAATCGCTGCGTCATCTCCTCGACGGCCTTCACGGCCGGGCCTTCTTTCATCACGTCTTGATGACTCAGAAAATCCTTGTAAGCCGCTTCGCCCAGCTTCTGCTCCCACTCCACCGGAATCCGGCTGACCGCCATTTCCACGATAAGGTCTGCGCCGAACCACAGCCCCAAGGCTACCGCAAGGATTGAACCACCGACCGTCGCCCACAGGACTCGATGCCGGTGGCGTACCTGTCGAACCCGTGCGGCGGCCTGCTCGAACGGCTGACTCAAATGATCCGGCGCCGCTTGGCGAAACGCGCTGATGAGTTCGGGATGCTTGAGATACAACGTGCGGGCCTGCGCGGCCTCTCCCCATTTCAACACGAGATGGTCGTGGTCGAGCCCGCCGGCAGACACCGCCAGCCCCGTAAACAGCACTCGCTCCGAGGCAGCGGACGAGACCGGCGGATCATAGGTGATCGTTAGCCCATCGCCTTCAATCTGGACCAGACAGGGAGCACCGGCGGCAGGAAACTCCTCACCGAAACAAAGCGCGTTGGGAGAGATCATGGTGGCCATTTAGAAATTATCCGGCGGCTCAAAATGGTCTCGAACGAGGCCGGAGGCGAGCAGAAACCGGAGGCGCGATGGATTCCACCTGCCCGCCCCGAGCTGCCAAGGCAGCTCTTTCCTCACGCGGGGTACGTTGAGGATTGTCTGCGAGCTGAGAACGAAGCTCGGGAGCCAGCGCGTCTTGGCGCGCGGGGGTTGGGTGGGTGAGATGGTCGCCATTTTCAGCCGCCGGCTATTCCGACACCGGGATGAATTGTCTGATCCACGCCCCAAAACTGCCGGGATTGCGGCTTTGGATGTAGACGATCCCCGGCCCGCGAAACCGGCAGACCAGTCCTTCGCCCGACGTGAAGCTGGCGACCCAGCCGGAAGCCGCTTTCTCGATGTTGTACGACGTCGTCGCCGACCAGGCCACAAGATGGCTGTTGTCCACGATGTATTCCTGATCCGGCCTCAGTTCGATTTTATGGATCGCGCCAAAACTGTTCAGCACCAAGGTGCCCTTCCCGCCGATCTTCAGGATGAAGAAGCCTTCCCCGCCCAATAGCCCGCGACTCAGGCTCTGCATCTTGCTTTCGATGTTGATGCTCTCGGCGCCGGCCAGAAATCCATCCTTCTGCACCATATATTCGTTCACGCCATCGAGCTCGAGAATGACGATCTCGCCCGGCACCGTCGGCGCCAGCAAGACTTCACCTGGCCCTCGGCTGGCCCGCAACGTCTGGAAGAAGAACTTTTCGCCCGTCAACAGCTTCCGCGAGAGCGCGCCGAGGAACCCACCTTCCATTTTGCTTTCGACATCCACCGTCGGCGACGACCCCACCATCGCACCCGACTCGGCCTTGATATGCTCGCCTGCCGCCAGCTCCACCCGCACCATGGGAAACGCGCCAGGATACAGAACTTCACTTTTCATGGATTCATCTCCTGAAATACACACGGGGCCCAGCAGACCACCCGACAGGGCCGTTACGTGCGGTGATTCTGTGGAATGCGAGCCGCGCTGTCAAGCAATGGGGACGGATCGGACCGCTCGTTTTAATGGGCCGGCCTGCCCGGATGCGGCTGAAACGGTCGGTCGTGCTGGCGGGGCGGCGCAGGAGACGCGCCTTGCCCCTCCCCGCCGAAGCGTTGCCGGAGCTGGCGGCGGTAGGCCTGCCGTTCTTCGGGCGACATGTGCTTCCACTGTTGGCGCAGGTCGTGACGCTCCTCCGGCGGAAGAGAACGGAACCACTGCCGCGCATTGCGAATAGCCTCGCGTTTTTCCGGCGGCAACTCGCGGAATCGCTGGAACCGCTCACGCAGTCGTTGTTGATCATCCGGCGACATCTGCCGCCATTCCTGGAATCGCTGCTTGGCCTCAGTCCGTTCGTCAGGATTCATACTTGACCACTGCCGCGCGCCGTTGCGCAATCGCTCCTGACGATCCGCGGGCAGCTGATCCCAGTCCTGATTGAATTTCTGCAACAGCTGTTGCTCTTGCTGATTTAGCTGGTTCCACGGCACACCCGCGGAATCGGCCTGGGCCCAGGCGACGAGGCTCCATCCAAACAACAGTATAATATTGAGCACCAGTCCCATCATGGCTTCATATCTCGCAAGGGATCGACCGGACGGTTTCCCTTTGGATCCGGCTCCTCAGGGCTCTCTCGCTGCCTGCGTCGCGGCGACTCTTGTCCTTCTGATGAGCGACTATTCTTCTGAGCAGTCCCTGTTTGCGTTCCTGAAAGATCGGCCGCACGAAAGGGATCGACCCATCGATCATCGCCGGTATGCCAGGAGCCTAAAAACTCCAGGAAGTCCGCATCCGGCACCGACGTTATTTCTCGCGGCGCCGCCTGAGCCCATGCAACCATCCAAAGCAAGGCCCACAGCGTCCAACTACCCAGTCGTATCATCATCGGCCAGCCAGTGGAAAAATTCGAGATCTTCGGCTAGCTCGACATTCTCAACTGAAGTGACGAGCTCGAAATCCTCCAACGGCACCGCCGCATGCTGTTGAGGGGCCGGTTGCGGCATCCACAGATACAGCACCAGCGCCGCCACCGAGGCCACGGCAAACCCTGAAACCCATGTCATCCAGGATGGCCGACGGGACCGGCTCTCGAGCGCCGCGAGCCGCCCGCGCTGTAAACGCAAGGTGGTGGGCTGATCCACCTCGCCCACCGCGCGATCCAGCACCTGTTTGGCGCGGCTGACAAATTCCCGATCGTCTTGATGCAGGTCCTGATTCATGGCCAATGATTTCCTAGCAACGTGCGAAGCGTGTGAATCGCCCGAAAATAATGCGTCTTGACGCTCCCCTCGGAACAACCCATGGCCGCCGCCGTCTGCGCCACATCCAGCTCTTCCCAGGCCCGCAGCAAGAAGGCTTGCTGCTGCCGAAGCGGCAGCGTGCGCAATGCCGCATCCAGCGCCGTCGCAGCCTCTTTGGTTTTCAGTTGGTGCTCAGCGGTCGGCGTTGCTGTATCGGCAATCGCCTCCAGCGGGTCGGCAGTCTCGTCGCCATCCTCATCACGCCCCAACCAGAGGCGCCAGCGATTCCGCACTCTGCTGCGCCGATACCAATCGCGAATCTTGGACTGCAGAATCCGGTGAAACAACGGCCCCCACTCTGATTCGTCACGCGTGCCATACCGCTCGACCAGCTTCAGCATGGCCTCTTGCACAAGATCGAGCGCCTCATCATCGTATCCCGTGGCAATTTGCGCCATCCGGAACGCGCGGCGTTCGACCCCGGCCAAAAATCGATCAAGCGCCCGCGTCTCTTCCAGAGTCGAACTCCTCCCGCCCAGATCGCATCGACTCCGGTGACGCTGTGTCAGACCGAATGCGGATGACATAGGCAGCTCCCCGCATCAATGCTGACGGAGTACGAACCAACATCCTGCGGCATGATTGTCATGCGAACGCTACTCCAGGTCAAGCCGTGAGCCCTCCCTCACCATGCCATGTCGCGCCATCGCTTCGCCTGTCACGGGAGCTAGGTCT
>JBEBHO010000356.1:0-5231 GCA_040081095.1 Nitrospira sp. | reverse complement strand
CGGCTTCTTCCAGATGCACGATCGCTTCCTTCGTGTGCGCGACACCTTCCTTCGCATGCTTGATCGTTTCCTGCACATGCGCATTGCCGGCCACCGCGACACCCGTCATCCCGCCTGCGATGAGACCGCTCACTGCCAATGTGGCAAGCCCGTACTGAATCCGGTTCATACATCCTCCTTGTGGTTAAGTGAACTGTGAATGGACACGTGACCTCGAACGAAGCGCCACTATATCGGACACCCGGACATCCGTCATTGTTTCCCTTGAAGCACATGCCCCTGTTTCATCCGGAACGTCATCTCCGTGACCGCCTCAAATTTCTCGATGGGATTCTCCTTTAAGACGAGAAAGCTGGCTTCATAGCCTTCCTCTAGACGGCCAATGCGGCGCTCAGGAAAGATCGCCTGCGGCGTCTGCTCGCACCAGAGCTTCAGCAAGGACAGATTGTCAAAAACTCCAAGCTCGTGCAAGTGGAGCGCTTCGGCCAGGGACGTTGCGGCATGATCGCTGCCGATCGCGAGTTTCACGCCATGCTGATGAAGCAATCGCAGATTCTTGGTTTGAATCTCCTGGGCTTTCGGCCACAGAGAGGCTTCTATCGTAAAGCTATGAGATTGGGCACCATGGTGGCCATGCCCTCCGGCTTGCGGTTGCATCGCCACAGTCGTCGTCACCACGACCACGCCGGCGCGGGCGGCCTGACGTGCATCCTCGTCGGTCAACAGTAACTGCGGCGCCTCCTCGCTCGATCCGAGCAACCATCCCGGCACATGCGCGATTTCATCGACTCCCGCGGAGACCGCCACGCGGAAATCTGCGGCGGTTTCCACGTGCGCCGTGACGTGCAACCGCTCGCGATGCGCCCGCGCCACAATTGACGGAACCAGGGCAGGGTCAAGCCCCTTCCTCCCGGCAGCGCCATCGGCAAGAGACGACCGCCGCGCATCTTCCGAATGAGCCAGGTACACTTTCAAAAACTCCGGCTTCCCCGCCACGATCTCGGTCCATTGGCGTTGCAGATCCGCCTCGTTATCGGTCACCACATAGCCCCGGTTCTTGAACCACCCGGCCGGCACCTCGCCGATGAGCGCTTTATACCGGGATTCCCGCAACACATGCTCATACAACGGAATCGGATGGCCACCGGAAGAGGTCAGACCGGCATTGGCAAAGACCACATCGATACTCCACGGCTTATTGATCTGCCCGGAGATTTGCGAGGTGAATTCTCGAATGCTATTAGGATTCTTCACGTAGAACACTCCGTCATGAAGGTATCGGACTACCGTCTCCTCCAGATTCCACGGCCCTTCGACGTTGTGGTTGTGGGCTTCGCCGAACGGCGGGACGACGAAGCCTCTCTTCAGATCAACCTGTGCATCGACAATGGCAGGTTTCGTTTTTGTCAGTCGTCCGTCTTTTGTATACAACGTGGCGTCCTGAAACTGACGACCGTCGAACCACCGGCCATTCACGAACTCATATTGTTTAAGCACCGACCTGCCGACCATGTCACCACGCTGGTCCCCCTGCCCGAATGCCACGGGGCTGAGCACCGTCACGAACGCCATCGCAATTCCGGCTGCTCTCAGAACGATACTGGACGCCGCGCGAAGGCTGAGCTGCCCGATGCATCCCGCTCGTATTGTGTTCAAAAGATCGCTCAGGCTCGACACATCTCCTCCTCTTTCATGTGCGGTGGCCACGAGCGGCGGCGAACGGCCGCCGCTCGTTCGCATCAGAATTTATATTCAATGCCCCCATAAGCACTGATGCCTTGGGCCGGATTGGCGAATCGGTTGAGCGAGTCGTTCACCACGACCGACCCGGCATAGGTCTTGTTCGTGAGATTGCGCCCTTCCGCGTAGAGCGTGAGCCGGTCTGTGACATTCCAGCCGGACTTCATATTGAGCACGAAATACGACGGATTCTTCACCGTGTTCAAATAATCGACATAGAATCCCGACATCGACCATTCCACGTTCGGCGCCACCCACCAGGCTGCCGGGTGATCGTAGCGCAGCTCGAGATTCAGACTGTGCTCCGGCGCCCCTGCCACCGTGTTGCCGTCTTTTGCAATGAGGGTCCCGGCGCCGTACACATCGTCCGTAAACTTGAAACGCGACCAGGTATAGGCGACACGCGTTTGCAGGCTATCCTCCTTGCCGCCCGCACCTTGCGCGAACAATCCCTTCGTCAGCACCATCGCGCCGCCGGCTTCGACGCCTGTGTGGCGCGTGCCTCCGGCATTCTGAAAGGTATCCTGGTTATTGATAACAGAGGCCAGCAGCTCTTTCTGCATCTCTAAATCGTAGACGGTCACATCCCAGGAATAGCGTTTATCCGCGGAGGTGCCCCGATGCCCCAACTCAAACTGCCAGGCGCGCTGTGCATCCAGATCGAGAAAGCCGGTATTGGCGCTTCCATTCGCGTTCACCGAGGAGAGCAGTTCCACGTTCAGCGGCGCTTCATACGACCGGCTGGCATTGAAATACAGCTGCGAGGTCGGCGTCGTGCGATAGACGAATCCGAGCTTCGGGTTGAGCGCATCGAAATGCCGCAACGGCCGTTGCGCGGTCGTCGGCGTGGACCCAATCGTCGGATCGAAGGGATTCCCCGCCGGTCCGTAGTTCTGGATCGTCGCCTCGCGCGTGCTGCGATCCCACCGGCCGCCGATGACGACCGTCAAATCTTTGGTCGCATCGAGCGCATCTTCGGCATAGGCCCCGATGTAGGTAGAGTGCGCTCGATACTCCTGGGCCAGCGCACCGATGCTCCCGTTGATGTTCACATTGCGCGTCTGTTTCTGGTTACCATAGCGCGGCTGCAGACCGGCCGTGAACGAATGGTTCATGCCGAACAACTGATTGGTGTTCACATAACGGATCTCGCCGCCCACGTTCTGCGTGCTCTGCCGAAGGGTCTGAAAGATGGGATGATCGACATACTGGTTCGACACATAGGGAATAATTTCGACGTATTGATTAACAGCAAATTCGTTATGATAGGCGACGCCAAGCCGCTGCAAATTGTAGTAGCGCCCCCATTGGCAGGTCTGGTTGTTCGTCACGCAGGCAAAGAATCCCGGCACCTGAAAGGGCGTCTGTCCGCCGGCCTGCCTCCGGTTCTGGAATAACTGCTGGTTGGTCAAGGCGCCGGGAATCGCTTCAGATACGACCGATTGCAGAAAGTAGGCGCGAATTTCCTGATGGGTGCCGAGCTGCAATCCCACGTTAGCGTTGATGCGCTGCCTGGCCTGCTGGCTGTGATCCTGGAACCCGTCCTGCCGGTTGCCGGACACGCTGATGTAGTAGTCGGCCGTGGCGTTCATGTCGCCGACCTTGAACGGCTCGGAGACTTTTCCGCTGGACACCTGGCCACTCACCATGCCGAAACTGCCCGCGATGAACCGCATCTGTAATATCGAGGCGCTGTAGCCGGTGCGCGGAACAAAATTGATCGCGCCGCCGATCGTATTGGCTCCATACCGGAGCGCATTCGCGCCTTTATAAACTTCGATCCGCTCATACGCCAGCAGATCGATCGACTCGAAGTCCGAGAACCCATCCGCGTCGCCGAAGAAAATGCCGTTGATGAGAATATTGATACCGCGGTGATGATAATTATTGCGCAGCGACGTGCCGCGAATTTGAAACTGCCCCTCGTCGGCGCCGAAGCGGGATTGAAACCGCACGCCGGGCGCGAACTGCAACACGTCATTCAGATTCATGGCACGGGATTCTGTAATCTGCTTCTCCTCGATGAGGATATTGCTTCCTGGCCGCCTCGCCAGTTCCTTTTTGACCGATTCCATATTCTCAATCCGCTGGCCCTCGACCTGGATAGGGGCCATCTCTAGCACCGGAGTTTCCTCTTCCTTCACGACAGGCTCTTGCGCCTGGGATTCCGACCACCCCCATCCAGCCCCTACCACACTCACGACACTCACCATCACTGCCAGCCGGCAAAGCTCCGGCCAGCCACATCGCGTAGCCATGATTCCGTACTCCTTCGATAATCGTTGTAGAAAGCGGCACGACTTACGAGAGAGTGGCTAGAGGCGGGGCCCGCGATGACGCAAGCAGCAGTTGAATCAAACGAAACAGGGGGCCAATGACCACCATCAACCCGATGACCAACGGAAAAAAAGAACTCGCGGGTGGCGAGGAGATGATCGCGACCGACGAGATGTTCTGGCAGTCTCCTCCGCAGAACAGCTCGTGCAGATCGCTCTCGCTTGAGTCGTGCTCCGATTCCTGCTGAATCGATTCCTCATGCGAGCAGACCGCGACCTGGCCTGCCAGCAGGAGATACAGCAATGAAAGAAATACGACTCCTGTCGAGGATAACCTTCTGCTCACGCCATCGCTTTCATGTCACGTGGAGGAAAGGGGGCGCACTGTACGGGGTTCACAACCGTCCGTCTACCGATAGATGCTCATGGCTGCTACAGCTGCAGATCCGCCTTCATTAATGCAGGAAGAGGGGAGCGCATGGGCATACGCTCCCCTCTGTCGGGACTCTCTGCGTGGTCAGCGCAGTCCAACCCCTAAGTCCCGCCCCTGTGTGGAGACCGGCCTCCCCATCGTCATGCCGTGACCGGCAACCGGCAGAGACCGCAGGCGGCGGCATCGCTCGAGAGTTCGCGGCCGACCGCATCATAGGTGGCATAGGCCCACCCTTCGTGAGAGCCGGTGCCCCGGTTGCGCAGCTCCATGCTCGACACTTTTTCCATGACAAAGACCGAGCACAATTCCCCTCCTCGCAGAGGAGCAGAGGAAAAAGTCTCCACCACCAGCGCCGTACCCACGGGAAAGGTCTCGTCGTCGGTCACCGTCGTGGCTTTCGGACAGACGGCAAATCGCAAATAGCGTTGCGCGCCGGACACGGTGACATCCGACTCGATGTGTGGCCAGGCACGATAACCCTTCGGCACCGCCATCCCGAGCCATGCAGCGCGGCGCGTAGGCCAGCGCGACACCGTCAAGGCAATGGCAAGGAGCCGGATCACCACCACACTGAGCGCCACATCACAGGAATCTCGCCTGGTCACGGCGCTGACAAAGGCCGCGCGCGTCATTTCCAAACTACCGAGCATACGTCACCTGCTCCTTTCCCCGAAGGGCCGAGGACTGAACCGTGCATTCTTGCTCAAGCATCTCGTCTCGATCATCACAACTGTTTCCCCGAAGGGCCGGGGACTCGGTGGAGGCCACCTCCGAGTCCCCGG
>JBEBHO010000319.1:0-5251 GCA_040081095.1 Nitrospira sp. | reverse complement strand
CTGGTTGAAGATTCCCAGATAGAACGGTCCAAATCTGATGTCGAGCAACGGCGGCAAATGGAGTGGAGGGCCTTGCCCAGACGATGGTTCCAGGGCGTTGAGTGAATGGACCGGGCTCGATCCGAACCGCTCTATCGTTGCGCATCGTGTGATCTGCCGTGCGACGAATGTTCCGATCCGGGGATGCAATAAGACGGAACGAACAAATTGCCAGGCGAACCAGCGAATTTGTTCGTGAAGTGTGATGGTCACGCGGTCGAGCAGACGAGCCCAGGGTGGCGGCGGTGCAAGCGTGGTGAGATCTGCCACGATCGCGCGAGTCGATCCACGTACCACTGCGACGACGATGCCGAGCACGTCATCGATCCGTACGTGCTCAGGGGGGCCGGAACTCGCATCGCCCTTGGTGAGCAAGAGGTTGTCCTGTCGGGCGACCAGTCGATGGCAGACTAATCCGGCTGGTTTCCGGAAGACCACCAGATCTCCCGCATGGAGCGCCTCAGCCGGGCCTAACTCCAGTCGATCGCCTTTGCAGAGGGTCGGGTACATGCTCCAGGAGGCCACTTGAGGACTGATCAGATGTTGGAGCGCCGGCCCTTGGCAATGTTCCGGGAGTGCGGTGGCCGGGAATCGGGCTGAGCTGCGAGGCGTGAGGGTGACGATCATGCCTCGCCTCGCTGTGGCCATGGGGCGAGTCGTCGAGCAATCCGGGCGGCCAGGAGGAGTAACGCGCCAGCGAGATCACCCAACCGCCGGCATCGTGTCAGGATGGGGTTGTGAGTCGGGGCGATTCCGTAGCGGTATTCGAGAAAGCGTTGTCGTGGAAAGAAGGTGAGACGGAGCGATGACCACTTCTGCCCTGTGGGCCTGGTTAGCCAGATCAGGAAATGACCGAGTTCGGGAATAGGCTGAGTGGTGACCAGACGTTGGAGCAACCAGTAGAGACTTCTTTCGAACCCTCCCGCAGGTGCCAGCAGCTGAAGAGATGATTCTGGAATCGGCAGCGCCGGCATGCGCCGGTGGAGATAGCTGAGTCCATAGAACAAGGGGGTTGCGAGCGAGTCCCGGCGAGCTTTGCTGGTGATGGAGGTCCAATCCATGGTTTCGCGCACAAGCAACAAGCGCAAATCCTGCTCCCAGGCCGGGGTGAGTGCGCCGCGATGGATGACCGCATAGGCGATCAGATGGATCAGGAGATCGTCGGCGGACAGGAGTGTGACGGATCGCGGCGAGAGCTCGTGCGGTCGAGCGTCAGCCCACAATTCAGCCAAGCCCTCCTTGTCCAAGTACCAGAGGGTCGTCACGATATCGAAGGAGAGGCCATTTCCAGGGGAGGCATAACAGGGATTCCCATCGATCTGTCTGGTGTAGCCCGCCTCTATGAGGATGCGATCGAGTGTTCCGAGATCGGTCTCGTGGACCAGCAGATCGATATCGGAGAGTGGCCGTATTCCCCGAATACCATACAGCCGGATCAAAACGTCGAGGCCTTTCAAGACGAGAAACGGGATCTGTGCCTGTTCAAGCAGAGCGGCGAAGGAATGCAATTGATCCATCGCCGCCGCATTGCCGCTGCTGACGTGGGCGTAAGCGTCAGCGAGGTCGTCGAGGGTCGAGGAGGGCATGGGTACGGTGCTCCAGTGTGGCCCACTCTTTGAAGTGCGGAAGGCAGGCACTCATGTCGCCGGTCTCCAGCCAGGCATCGCTGCGCCCTTGGCGGCAGAAGCGGTTGACGTCGCACGTCGGACATTCATATTGGGAAGTGGGCTGCGCCTGGTCGACGGTCTCTTTGAGGATGGTCCATCCTTCGCGCAGGGTGCCGGTTCGCAAATCATATTGAGGTGTCGGAAATGCCACGCAGAGATTCATCTTGCCGTAGGGCGTCACGGCAAAGCGACTGCGGCCGCAGGCGCAGGAGATGAACGGTTCGTCAGATGAACACGCATCGGGTGCCCGATCAGTGAGAGGTTCGCTCTGGTGGTGACGGTCGAAAGCAGCTTTCTGTTCAGGTGTCAGGCGGTACTGGAGCGGCGTCTGATTGCCATCGATTCGGGGGTGAATGTCGAGGCAATACTGAAACTTGAATCCGCACGATTCAGTCAGCTGCTGGCAAGCGGCGACTTCTTCTCGATTGATCGTCGTGACCGGCATACGAACCGTGACGGCGAATGCGCGATGGCTGAGGCACGTCAGTCCTTGAAGGAAGTGTCCAAACGATCCGGTGATTCCGGTCATCCGCTCATAGGTATCGGCGGTGGCGCCATAGATGGAAATGAAGAGATGGGAGACGCCGATCTCGTCAAGTAGCGAGGCAAATGCCGGAGTCATGCGTGTGGCGTTGGTGAGCAGCGAGACGAGTAACCCTGCCTGGCGTGCATGGCGAAGGATCGTCTCGATGTCGGGCCGAAGCGACGGTTCTCCTCCGCTGACGCTGACCGTCAGGACGCCCAGTTCAGCCATTTGGGTCAGGATTGAGCAGACCTCAGTCGTCGTCAGTTCATGCGGCAAGGCGCGATGCGTGGGATTATAACAATGCACACAACGGAGATTGCAGCCGTAGGTCAACTCAATCGTTGCATTGTCAGGCCGGCGTTCCAGCCCTGCGCGGGTTGAAATGGTGTCGAGATAGGCCTGGGCGTCGAGTTGTTGCATCAGGCGACCGTCATCGGGGCGGTGAGCTGGTGATCCATGATGGCATCGACGATGTTCGGATTCTTCAAACAGGCCAGACTGACACAGGGAACCTGTTGTGCCAGGGAGACCAGGCTATCGAGCGTCGCATCCATGGCGGCGCGATCCCAATAGGGGAGAAACGTTTGCTGCAGGAGAAACGAGACGATGCGCGACGCCGGGAGTGACTCGAAATGATGGCCGTCCTGCCCATGGCGGATGCAAAATAGCCTGGATAGCGGCGCCGAGGCATTGGCGGCGAACGAACCTGAGCCGATCCAGGGAGTTCCAAACATCGTCACCGAGGAATCGTTCCGGCGCAGGATCATGCGTTCATCGCTCAAGACGAGGGCATCCCGTCCGGCAAACCATCCGGCCAGCGTTGATTTGCCGGTTCCCGACGCGCCGGTAAAGACAAATCCCATGTCCTGGTAGGCGAGGCCGGAGGCGTGGAGGAGAATCCCTCCATCCCGGGCCAGGAGAGACAGCAAGCAGACCTCGAGAATCGGATTGAAGAGATGCATGGGAGACCAGCCGACTTGCCCGCTCTGGAAATCGGGCAATACCCAGGCTTCCACATGCCGGTAATCGGGCGAGAACCGCGCGCGCGCGCGTGAAGCGCCGGTTTTCGGACTGAGACTATCGAGGACGAGATGGCTGCCCGACTCAAAGAGTTTCCAGTGTCCGTGATCTGAATCGAATCGCAACCGGTCCGTGGGGAGGTCGGGAAGAGTCGGAACTACGGCGGCGTGAACCGTAATATCGGCAGGATGGTGGTCGTCCACGAGAAACACGTCGAAGGGACGAAGCGGCCACAGGAGAACGGGATGGTCCTTCGGTTCATTGACCGCGATGCGGTATCCACCGATCGCTAGGGTAAAGCGCATGGTGATTCCTACGAGGCGCGCGGGCCGCTGTCGTGACAGGTTCGTCCCATATAGGTGATCGGAATGACCGAACGCTTGCAGCCAAGGGGACTGGCATTGGGATAATTGCTGCATCCGGTAGGCGGACGGCATCCATTGGTTCCTCCGGCTGATGCGGCAATCGTGGCGGTGCTGCAGGAGGTCAGGATGGCCTGCTCCTGATCAAGCGGGACTTCAAACAGCTGCGGCGTTGTATAGGATTTCTTTTGGATCATGACGAGACTCCTGTTGTGGCCGTCACAGCGGACGGGGGTGACCATGCAGGGGATGAATCAATGGCTGCTGGTGAGCCGACTCGGCACGGACGTAGGCGATCTCGCAGTCGTAGGGAATGGGGTGTTCGGGGTGGCCGACCTCCCATCTGGCTTGCGTCGGTTGTTTGTCACAAAATTCGTGCAGGGTGCAGGCGCGGCAGGCTGAATCGGTCTGGTAAACAAGAGTCCGGGTTGCCGCGAAGGTGTGTTCGATCGCCGCGCGCACGGTGTGAGTGCGCAGCGAGAGTCGTGTCTCATATTGAAACGTGCAGGTGCTGAGTTCGCCCCAGGCGTTGATATGAATCGTGTCGGTGCCGCAACCGCAGCGAAACAGGCGCTCGTGTGCCGGAGGGGACAGGGGATCGTGTGCGGGGCAATCGTCAGCTTCTTGGTCCACATCCTGATTCGAGCGGAGTCGGCGGATGGCATCGGGAGGGATGCGATAGTCGAGAGACGAGCCGTCTCCGTTCAGACGGGGCGAGAGTGACGTGGTATAGCCGAACGCCTGACCGTTCGCTTCGGTAAAGCGTCGCAGTCGGTCCATCTCATCGGCATTCCAGTTCATTAATTTGGTTTTGAGGGAAAAGGGAAGGCCGCCGGCCTGCAGCAGATCGATTCCACGGAGGAAGGCGCGATACGATCCCGGCACCTGCGTGAACCAGTCGAACTGCGACTCATCGACCGAATGGCAGGAAATATCGATTGAGAAGGGCGGGTGCGCCTGCAGCCGTTCGATGATCGCACGGGTGAAGAGCGTTCCGTTCGTATAAAGCTGCAACAAAAATCCGTGGTTCACGGCTGCTTGGTAGATCTCGAAAAAGTCCGGCCGCATAAAAATATCGCCGCCGGTCAGGTTCAGCCAGATGATTCCGACGTCTCGCATCTCGCCGAGGAGCCGTTGAATCTCAGTCAACGTGAGCTCGCGCGGAAAGTAGGCGCTATCGTTATACGGATCGGTGTAGCAATGCCGGCAGTGGAGGTTACAGCGATAGGTGAGCTCGAGTTGCGCTTTGATGACCCGGTGATGGGTGGCCGCCTGGTCGTGGACGTGCCGGCTGAACGTTCCGTAGGGGATCATGGGCAGCGGGCGGGTGTCAGACATGATGCGCTTCCGGTTGAATGAGCGTCGTCGCGGCGGGCGTCTTCCATCCGCAGGCGAACGTCGGCAGCATCTCATAAAAACCTTCACGGAATGAGCCTTGTCGCAAATCGTAGGATTGTTGCCGATTGCCGGAGCAGAGTTGCAATCCACCATAGGCATCGATGTGAAAGCGCTGCATGCCGCTGTTGCAGGGCGGGAGATCGGTTCGGGATTTCCCGCAGGCTTCGCTCCAGAGGTCCGGGTCCTGCCTGTTCAGTGTCTCCAGCTCGTGCGGTGAGAGGGCATAGCGAAACGGTCCG
>JBEBHO010000272.1:0-5262 GCA_040081095.1 Nitrospira sp. | reverse complement strand
TCTCCATTGCGTTGCATCCGACCAACACCCACATCCTGTACGTCGCCACGAACGACGCGGTCTACAAATCCCGTGATGCCGGTTCGTCATGGGAACGGTTCCCGAGTTTCAGCGCGCGCCGCGTGACGACGATCGGGATCGATCCGCAGTTCCCGGCCACCATCTACGCCGGCACGATGGCCGATGCCGTGTACAAGAGCCCGGACGGTGGGCAGCATTGGCTTCCCCACAACGTCGGGCTCAAAGAACATGTCTCCTTCATCAATGAATTCGTGTTCGACTCCACCAATAACGAACAGATCTATATCGCCACGACCGTTGGCGTCTTTTACACCAAGGACGGCGGGCGCGAATGGGAAGAGCGCATGGCGGGAATGAAAGAGGTGCACATTGTCACCTCTATCGCGATTCACCCGACGAATCCCCGCATCCTCTATGCCGGGACGACCGGCGGCGTCTATCGGTCGGAGGATGGCGCGAATTCGTGGAAGAAGATCAACACCGGGCTTATTCCGGAGACGGAACTGATGGGCGCCATGGCGCTGGGCGTCAATGCAATCGTCTTCGATCCGGTCACGCCTGAGATCGTCTATGCCGGAACGACGAAAGGGTTATTCCGCACCGCCAACAGCGGGAACTCATGGGAACGGGTCGGGGAAGGGTTGAAAGATCCCTTTGTCAGCAGCCTGCTGATCAACCCGGCGCAACCGGCTCAGCTCTACCTCGGCGGACCCGGCGGTGTCTGGAAAAGTCTGGATAGTGGAAAGACCTGGCAGGCAATGAATGCGGGGCTCACGTCCTTGAACATCCGTTCGCTGGCCATGAGCCCCAAGAATCCGCAAGACCTCTTCGTCGGCACCAACGGCAGCGGCCTCTATCACTCCACCGACGGCGGCACGAGCTGGGCGCCCATGCCGCTGAAGACCGCAGCCGCAAAGAGTTAGCGCACGACCACTTCTTTAGTAACCCGTCTTCGCCCCTGCACTCCCGTGCTGATAACGGCTGCTGTATGACAACATCTGGTCGGAGAGCCCCTTCCACTCGTCAGCCGTCATCAACTCTTTCATCTTGAACCGCAGACCGAGAATCTTGGTCGACGTCTTCATGCGCTGGTTGTTCGCCTCATCGAGCACTTTGGTGAACTCCTCGGCAGAAGCCGTATAACTGGCGTTGAGCGTATAGAGCTGGCGATGGTAGGCGCGCTCTTGCTCACGACCGGTCTTCAACTCCGTGACGATCTCACCGACCAGGCCCTTCACCTGCGTCGCCTTGGCCGGATCCTTTACCGTCCGGTCGATCAACCCCGCCATGTCCTGCTGCCCTTTTTGCCAATAGGCGTCGCTCTTCCCCGACTCCATCATCCCGTGATGGTGATGACCTGAACAGCCGCTCAACGCCAACAGCCCGACTACCGACCACATCGCCCAACGCATCGTCTTCATACACACCTCCTGTAACAGTTCGCCGATGAATTCTTCCAGCACTTGTGACTGGAAACCATCATACCGTATCATCCGGACTACGACCATGCCTGAACCAACCGTGCCATCACACGATCCGCTGCAACACCTGCGCGAAGAGTTCCGGGCTCACCTGGAAATATTCTATGCGCGGCTCAAACTCGCGCCACCCTACGAGAGCGTGGAGAAGGCGATCCGCACGTTGACCACAGCCGTGCACGCGCTGCCCAAAGACGAGCAGGCCCGGATTGCGGCCGACCCCGCCTTGCAGTGGCAACAGTTCCGCCAGGCCTTTGAAACCTCCGGTCTCGTGAAGAAGCATCGCGGCATTATCGCCGGACTCGCGCGCAATCGCGCAGCCCTCGATCTGCCCCCCGAATTCGACCATTTCTTGGGATTATTCAGCGCGTAACGGACGCCCGCCCGTTGAAGACCTCGAATAGCTCCTGCTGCAGCACCGCCAGCCGGCTGTTCTCCATACGATAGGCCATCACCACCGTCACGAGGCCGGAGAAAAGAAAAAACAGGCCGAGGGTGAGAATCCCGCCGCCCATCAGCACGCCGCTGGAATTGGCCAAGCCCCCTTCCACCACGAAACTCACGATAGTGGCCAGCGTCCCGATGGTGACGATGACAAACCAAGCTCCGGTAAGGATCGCCGAGGCCCAGGGGGTGCGCTTCGTGATGGTCAGCACAACCGCATCGCCGTCCGCCTGGAGATCGATGATGGCCTTCATCGGCCAGATCCAGAGAAAGGCCCAGAGGGTGGGATAGCGTGGACGGAGCAGCAGGCGATCGCTCTCAAGAAACAACCGGGCCACGCCATGCCGCATCGGCAGAAGCCCCAGTGTATCGAAGCAGGCGTGGATCCGGGTGAGAGTCATCGACTCCACCCGCGTGGCTCCGCGCCCGACCCGGCAGCCATACCGGCTCGCCTCTGCAGACAGCGTGCGGAAGTACCAGCGGTCTCCCACCAGCAATCCAATGAACAAGGCCCCGGCAAATAATCCAGCGAGCATCATGGCGGGTACCTATCCCACAGGCACGCCGCACGAATCAAGACAACATCAAGGAACCGCCTTCCATCGAGGCGCTTTAGAGCGCATGGCCTCAGAAGAATCAGTTGACTCAACCCCATGACTTGGCTACAGTAACGCCGTTTGCAATCTAGGCGGGCCTCTCGCGTCTCACACGGGTCCCCGCCTTTTTGTTTTTCCCCAGATGGTTGGGTTCCACGCCAGCCTGCTCCTGTAGGCGCGGCCATTCCCAAATCATGCGGGATTCGGAGGACTCATGGATTTGAAGAAAGTTGAGCGGGTCTACACCTCGTACGCCGGCGTCTACGACCAGATTTTCGGCAAGGTGTTTCACGAAGGACGCGAATCGGCGATCCGCAATTTGAACGTGCAACCGAACGAGCAGATTCTCGAAGTCGGCGTGGGCACAGGCCTCGCCCTTCCGATGTACCCGCGGCATTGCAAGATTACCGGGGTCGATCTCTCCGAAGGCATGCTGGCCAAAGCGAAGGAACGGGCGGAGATGCATCGGCTGACGCATGTGCAGCTCCATCGCATGGATGCCGGCGCCATGGACTTTGCCGATAATAGCTTCGATACCGTCGTCGCGGCCTACGTCGTCACTGCCGTCCCGGACCACCGCAAAGTCGTCAATGAAATGATCCGCGTCTGCCGCCCCGGTGGCCGCATCATCATGCTCAACCACTTCAGCAACGGCAACAAGATCATTGCCGCGATGGAGAAAGTCATCTCCCCGCTCACGAAGCATCTCGGCTGGCGCACCGATCTGTCTCTGCATACCGTGCTGGAAGGCACGTCGTTACAGGTGGCGCGCAAGCAGAACGTGAACCCGCTGCGATTCTGGGCGTTAGTGGAATGTGTGAACGGAAAGAACGGGCAGGCGGTCAAGAACGGAAACGGGACAACGGTCCATGCAAACGGCAATGGCCACGCTGCCGAACACCACACCAGCACCAACGGCCACTTCGCCAACGGGCACTCGCACTAGCTCGACGCACATCTGACTGTTGCGCTGGTGCAGCAGCATGCTGAAAAAAACCTGCCAGTCTGTCTGGTTTATTTAGTTTGTTTGGTTTGTCTTATTGATTTGGTTCATTTGGTTCGAAGAACGAAAGAAACCAAACGAACCAGATGAACCAAATCAACCGCAGCCTGCTAGGGCTGCCGCGCGTCGCCTCGTGATCGCCACAACTCCCACTCCCGTCCCGGAATAATCGTCGTCCCCACCAGACAGCTTCCTGCATAGCGCTGTGTGATGCGATCGGCCAGGGTGGTCAGCACTCGGCTCACCTGAGGATCCGGCGTGCCGAGCGCGCGGAGGACCACACCGAACCCCTCACCATCCTGTCCCCCGTAGACCAGCACACGAACTGCATTGCCGCGCAAGGTCGCCTTCTCGGCCACCGGAGTCAGGTCGCCTTCCCAGCGCACCATCGAATCGCTCGCACGGCGTTTTTTCGAGATCCCCCAGGAGCAAGGCACCCCGGCGTCTTCAAGCTGCATCAGAAACCAGGAGATCGTCGGGGCCTCGCCCTCATGTCCTTGAAAAGTCCAGCGAGCCAGTTCCGGAGGAGCCTGCCCCGTCAAAACCGGCGTGGCCACTTCTTCCAGATGGGCTTCTTCACAGACGGCGTAGAGCTCACCTTGCGGATCGAACCAGAAACGCAGACGACCGTTGCTGCATTCCGTTTGGATCGCACTCAGCGCGGAACAGTCGGCGCCTTCCTGTTCGAGAATCGAAAAGTCCGTCACCCCGTTCAGCACCAGTTTCGCCACCCGGACCATCCCGCGTAGTTGATAGCGAATGGTCAGGGAGACCGTCGTATCGGCCAGCACATCACGCCCGGACTCTTCGTCGAAGAGCCGTCGCTTCGACATCTGCACGTCGGTGACGTACCCTGAACGAAAGCCGCCTGTGTGGGCCATCAGCCACCGGAGATCTTCGACTGTCTTGATTGCGTGTTGCATAGTCATGGATTGTAACGTAGCCCTGTCCGAAACAGCTAGACTGCGGCTGGCACTGTACCGAAGACCGCACGCATGTGAGATTCAGTTACGTTCAGATACGCACATCATCATTCACAGGCCTCTCAAAAAGGCTGTCAGGAGCGCCGCCACCAGGACACCACCGGCGGCACACGCCGGCGGCGCAGCGTCATCCGCACTTCACAAGAACTCTCGAACTTCAGTCCCGCTTGCCGGCAGAGACCGGCAGCCACGTCCGCTTCTTCCGGCCCCTGATTGACCATCACAAAGACGCCGGACGGGTTCAGATTCGTCGCAATGCGCGCGAACAACGCCTGCGGCGCCAGGAACGCCAGCGGCATCCGCCAGGCCAGCACAGGTGCCGCCGTCACAAAAGGATACCAGGCCACGATCGTATCGGCCGGTTGCTCGTACTGCGCATAGTCGGCGATCTCGAAGGTTGTCTGCGGCAGATTCCGCACATACCCCCGCGCATAATCCCACCGGCTATAGCCGTTGTAGTAAATGCGATGCCCTTCCACTTCCACGCCCGTCAGAGCCGACGGAACGAAGAAGGCGTGGAGCGCCTGGGCATACCAGAAGTTGGACGATCCGACATCCTGCACCGCGCCGCCGACGGGACGGGGCTGTCCCCAGGCCGTCCAGGCTTGATCGAGAATGTCGAGATAGTCGTAGTTCTTCAGCGTCGTGAGCGCGGCAGCGTGCTGTTCAAACCTGACATCAAATTGGCGGCGCAACGACGCGACCCGCGCCTGTTGACTCCCGCTGAGATGAGTCAG
>JBEBHO010000264.1:0-5281 GCA_040081095.1 Nitrospira sp. | reverse complement strand
CTCGTGAGCCCCGCCTTCGCCGCGCCTTCCACATCTTCCTTCAGACTGTCCCCGACATGGACCGCGTCCTCTGGATCAACCGCATGCTTCTCAAGGGCAAGACGAAAGATTTTGGGAGCGGGCTTCGCCGCCTGGGATAAACTCGAAATCGTAATGGTATCGAAGAACTGTTCAATACCCAGCCCTCGCAGCACCGGAAAAAGTCGGGAGTCGAAGTTCGAGATAATCCCCAACTCCAATCCCTGTTCCTTAAGCTGACGTAGCACCGCCTCCGTCTCCGGATACAGTTTCCAGGTGCGCGGATCTGCAAAGACCTGAAACACGTCCTCGAAAAAATCATCGAACTTTTCAAACATCCCCACGCGGTAAAACACATTGTGGACGATATCAAACCACCAGAGCCGCTCACTTTGCTTGAGCGCGGCCGGTTCCGTCAACGCAAACACCGGCGGCGAGGCATCCTTAAAAGCCCGGCTGAAGGCCTGCTTGATAGACTCGAGCGAGCTCGGAGTCTGCCGAAACCCGTGGCGTACGGCATACTGTAAATAGATCTCTGCGACCGATCCATTGATATGAAACAACGTCTGGGCGGCGTCGAAAAACACGACCTGGTAGTCTCGCGTCACAACCATCTCCCCAAGGTGACCTCATGCGTCAGAATGCGTGCCGGATTGTAAGGTGCTGATAACGCAGAGTCAAAGCCGCGCGCTATCCTCCGATTTCTTGACAAAGAATACCCCCCCTGCTAGCTTCGTAATACTTCAATACAATTGGAGAGTTAGGTGCCTTCTTCTATTTTCATCGTCGATAGCAGTCCGGCCGTCAGGCGCATGGTTGAGCAGATCTCGACCCCTGAAGGATTTGATGTCGTCGGATTTCAAGACGGCCCGGCCGCCCTTGAGGCGGCCCGGCGAATCAGCCCCGCGCTGATCATCGCCGACTACCATCTCGACAACATGACGTTTTCAGGTTTTTGCAAAGAAGTGAACAAGCTCGACAATTTAAGCGAGACCTTTCTGATCTCGCTCGTCAATCCAGCCGACCGCCCGGATGAAAGCCTGCTCCGAACGCTGGGCGTGAAAGCCTTCTTGAACAAACCGTTTCAATCGGAAGATCTTCTGGACGTGATCAAGACCCTCCAGCAGAAAGAACAACCGCAGCACAATGGCACCCGCCTCAAGCGTCGAGTCTGGCCGCCAGACTCCACATCGACCGATACGGACGATGACGACGCGGTGATGGACCAGTTGGACGTCTCCGACGAGCAGGAGGACCTCACCATGGACCATCCGTCAGAATCCACCACCGCGACAAAATCCGCACCGTCAGCCCCCGGTCCTGAAGAAGCCATGAAGGGGCTCTTCGGACAGCTGCTGGAATCCATGACCGAACGCACGGAAAAGCGGATTGCCGACTTGCTTCCGCAAGCCATAGAAAAGGAACTGACGACTCGCATTCACTCGGCGGTGAAAAAGGAACTGGATGGGCAACTGGGCGAGATTCTCTCGCAGGAACAACTCACGACGATCGTCCATCCCCTGTTGGTTCAGGAACTTCCGTCATTAATCAAGCACGAGATGGCTGCCAGCGAGGCGCTGATCCGCCAAGCCGTGTCCGACATCGCCAGTCCTGCAATCAAGGAAGTGCTCGACCAATCAGTCCGTGAACTGGCCGAAGCCAGCGTGCGCAAGCAACTCCCTGACGTCGTCCGGGAACACCTGGGATCGATCGATCTGCTGGTAAAGGAAGAAATCAGGCAGGCGACACTCAAACACGCCCCGCTCATCGCCGATGACATTGTCCGAGCCACCGCGGAGCAGACCGTCGAGCAGGCGGTGCAACGAATCGTCCCTGAACTCGCGGAACAACACATTAAGGCGGAGCTCACCCGCCTGACGGCAGCGGAGTAGCCCCGCGCCTACTCCGCTCTAGCTCTTCTTT
Organism: Nitrospira sp.; assembly: GCA_040081095.1. Taxonomy (GTDB): domain Bacteria; phylum Nitrospirota; class Nitrospiria; order Nitrospirales; family Nitrospiraceae; genus Nitrospira_D. The sequence continues at coordinate 3,340 of JBEBHO010000264.1, read as the reverse complement.
CCGGTCCGTTTGCCCTTCTGGCGTGCTTTTACCAGCGCTTTCACACGCGTGACATTCTTGCGGTGCTTCTTGCGGGTCTTCCGATCTTTCTCGCGTCCTCGCGGCATGATGACTCCCTTAAGGCTGACAATAAATCGTTGGCTGCGGGCGATTGTATAACACAAGCCAGGCGCAGCCACAAGCCAAGTTGCGAGACCGTTCCCCGCCATCAGCAGACATGCTAAGATGCGCGCTCATTTTTTGACGAAGGGCGCGCCATGGCATCACAACTGGACAAGACCTACGAACCCAAAGCCGTCGAAGACCGCTGGTACCAGGAATGGATCCGCCGCGGCTACTTCAAGGCCTCGCCGCAGAACCCCGGTGCGCCCTATTGCATTGTGATTCCTCCCCCGAACGTGACCGGCTCCTTACACGTCGGCCACGCGCTGAATAATTCGATACAGGACATTCTGATTCGCTGGCGCCGCATGCAGGGCCGCAACGTGCTCTGGATGCCGGGCACCGACCATGCCGGCATTGCCACGCAAAATGTCGTGGAGAAGCAGCTCATGCAGGAAGGTACCTCCCGCGAAGCCTTGGGACGGGACGCCTTCCTTGAGCGGGTCTGGAACTGGAAAGCCCAGTCCGGCGGCACCATCATCCAACAGTTGAAGCGCCTCGGCGCCTCCTGCGATTGGAGCCGTGAGCGCTTCACAATGGACGAGGGGCTGTCGAAAGCCGTTCTGGAAGTATTCGTCCGTCTCTATGAAGACAAGCTGATCTATCGGGGCGAGCGGCTGATCAACTGGTGTCCCCGCTGCCTGACCGCGCTCTCCGATATTGAAGTGGAACACGAGGACATCAAGGGGAAGCTCTACTCGATCGAGTATGCGCTCGCTGAGAATCCCGACATCCATCTCACAGTCGCCACAACCAGACCAGAGACCCTCCTCGGCGATACCGCCGTGGCCGTCCATCCGGAGGACGAACGCTTTCGCCACTTGATCGGCAAACAGGTCCGCCTGCCGCTCACGACACGCACGATTCCCGTCGTCGGCGATGCCATCCTGGTCGATCGTGAGTTTGGCACCGGCGCGGTCAAAATTACCCCGGCCCATGACTTCAACGACTATGAAGCCGGAGAGCGCCATCAGCTGGCACGGCTCGCTATTCTGGATCATCAAGCGCTGCTCGATCCCGCCGGCATGCAGAAGGCCGGAGTCGAACCTGCCGTGATCGAAATGCTGCAGGGGCTTCCCGTCACTAAAGCTCGCCCGAAAGTGGAAGCCGTCCTCCGCGAGCGAGGCATCCTCACTCAGGTTGACGACCACAAGATGGCCGTGGGGAAATGCTATCGCTGCAAAACCGTCGTCGAGCCGTACCTGTCACCCCAATGGTTCGTCAATATCAAGCCGCTGGCCGAACCCGCCATCAAGGCCGTGGAAGACGGACGCATCCGCATCATTCCCGAAAGCTGGACCAACAACTATCTTGGCTGGATGCGGGACATCAAAGACTGGTGCATCTCCCGGCAAATCTGGTGGGGCCATCAGATTCCCGCCTGGTATTGCCTGGCGTGCAACTCTAAACACATCGTCACGACGACGCATACCTCGCCTTCCGGGAGCACTGTCAGCAGAACAACGATTCTCCAAGGCGCGAAGCCGATCGTCGCGAAATCCGCCCCGGTCGGTTGCCCCACATGTAAGGGACAGGAGTTTTTGCGCGACCCCGACGTGCTCGACACCTGGTTTTCTTCCGGTCTCTGGCCGTTTTCCACGCTTGGCTGGCCGGAACAAACGCCGGATCTCAAGGCCTACTATCCGACGGCAACACTCGTAACCGGCCTGGACATTCTCTTCTTCTGGGTCGCACGGATGATCATGCTCGGGTTGAAGTTCATGGGCGATGTCCCGTTCCGCGACGTCTACATCCATGCCCTCGTTCGCGATGCCGAAGGCCAGAAGATGAGCAAGTCCAAAGGCAACGTGATCGACCCCTTGCACGTCATGGAGCAGTTCGGCACCGATGCCCTCCGCTTTACCCTGGCATCGATGGCCTCTCCAGGCCGCGACATCAAGCTGGCTGAGGAACGGATCGAAGGCTATCGCAACTTTGCCAACAAGATTTGGAACGCCGCACGCTTTGCGCACATGTATCTCGACGGGCCCAAAGAAGCCCGGCCGCCGAAGGACCGATCCTTCCATGATCGATGGATCCTCAGTCGCTTGAACAACACGATTCGAGTGGTTGACCAGGAGTTGGAGGCCTATCGCTTCGATCTGGCCGCCAGTGCTCTCTATCAATTCTTCTGGCATGAATACTGTGACTGGTACCTTGAGCTGATCAAGCCGGTCCTGCAGGATCCTGTGCACCCGGAAGGCCCTTCCACTCGCCACACGTTGGCAGAAACACTGGAAGTCTGGCTGCGGCTCCTGCATCCCTTCATGCCGTTCCTCTCGGAAGAAATCTGGCAAACGCTGCCACACCAGGGAGACACCATCGTACTGCAGGCCTACCCGACGCCGCAGGATGAGTGGCAGGATGAGGCGGCCATTGCCGCCTTCCGTCTCCTTGAGCGCAGCATCGGCCTCCTGAGAACCGCCCGCGTCTTGCTCAACTATCCGCCCGGAAAACCGATCAGTTTCTTCATCACACATGACGATCAGAAGACCATCGCCGCGCTGCAGGCATTGAAGCCCGACCTCGCTCATCTCGGGAAAGGTTCTCTGACGCTGGCACCATCAACAGACTGGCCAACCACCCAGGTCCTTCGACTCGTCGCAGAAGGACTCACGGTTGGGATCGCCGTCGAAGGCGACGTCGACCTCCAGAAAGCGCTTGATCGCCTGCTCAAACAAATCGCTGAAGCAGAGAAAGAGTCCGCTCGCATCGAGGGCAAATTGAAGAGCGCGGATTTTGTCTCCAACGCGCCGCCCGATGTCATCACAGAACATCGGGAACGCGTGCGCAGCCTCACCCGTGATCGGGCCATGCTGGCCAGCAGCGAACAACAACTCCGCGCCATGCTGGGAACCTGATCGATGAGACAACTCCCCGCCGCCGATATCCGCCGAACCGTGCGCGCCGGTCTGGAAGAAGACCTTGGCGAAGGCGATCTCACGACCTCCGCCCTCTTTTCCAAACCGGCTCCGGCTCAGGCCTCGATCATCGCCCAGCAACCGATGGTGGTCGCCGGACTCGCGGCCGCCGTGCAGACCTTTCTCCTGGTCGACCCCTCTCTCCGGCTCACAACACACACCCATGACGGCGACCGGATTCCCACCGGTGCGGCACTGCTGGACATCGAGGGTGACGGCCGATCAATCCTACAGGCTGAACGAGTCGCCTTAAATTT
>JBEBHO010000216.1:0-5286 GCA_040081095.1 Nitrospira sp. | reverse complement strand
ATGATCGCCGTCCACCGCGGCCCCCGAAGCTTTGAAGAATCAGACGGCAAGTACTCTCTCACGATGGAAGAGGATGGCCACCCCTTCGGCACCAAGCTCGATATCCACGGATCGAACTCCTTCTACCGGATCAAAGATAACCGCATCACCCAAATTAACCGCAAGATGGCCCATCCGGGCATGACTCCCTTTGCCTTCTCAATCAACGTCGAAGAAAGTTCCGTCACGCAGGATCAGAAGAACCTGACCACCAAATATACCGTCTATTACTACTCCCCCACTGACGGGAAGTTGAACAACGTCGAGAGCTTCACCGACACGCATGTGCGGGTGGGAGCGGCTGATCTTCCCGCCACCCGCCGCATCATTGCATTTGAAAACGGCCAGGTCATCGTCAAGAACTTGACCTTCACGAACCACAAGTTGCTCTAGCCCCCTATTCCCGCCCGCTCCCCGCTTGGGGAACGGGCGGGACATCGACGGGCATACTGCCATGGATCTGAGAACCTCATTCCCACGAAGCATGCGGGTTACGCTCGCGGGCTATGTCCATCTCGCACGCATGATCGACAAATGCCGCGCGGTCCTCGCCGGCACGGAAGGTGAGTATATCTATCCTTGCCCAATGGACTATCGTGCATTGGAGTTCGCCGGGCTCACAGATATGCAGTTCACGGAAGCGGTGAAGAATCATCCGAGCGATGAAGGCATCGTCGATTGGTTCAGGCAAACTGCGACACCACGCTCAGCAGCCGAACTCGAAGAATTTAATCAGAAGCTGTTGGCGCGCGGCCCCAGTTCTCCTGAAAGCCTGGAGAAATTCAAGAAATACCGGGACGCCGTGGATCCGTCACGGACCGATCTGACCGCCTGGTCCGATCTGCAAGATTTGGAAGAAGAGCGAAATGTGCCGCGACGAACTGTGACCGCCTAACCGACTGCCGAGCCAGAGGACACCGCAACATGAAGATGACAACAGCGATCTATGCGTGCCTGCTGGCCGGATTGACCAGCGCCGGCTGCGAAACCGAGCAGCTCATGCTCCAAAAGAGCGCCTTGACCACTGAGCTGCGCAAGGAAACCACCACCGGCATGGCGCTGCCCGCTGGTTGCCCGACGCTCATCAAATCTCTTCCCGCCACCCAAACCAGCCTGACGGTCTCCTACATCGAGCCAACGAAGAGTCAGAATGGCGTCCTGCTCACCGATCTCGCCTTCACCACAATCTATCTGAGCGCCAAGGGCATTCCAACAACTGCCATTCGCGTGTGGACCAACGACCCACGCGGCGGAGCGCAGGTCACCATCAGCGATATTCCTGTGACCGCATCCGAGATAGGCTTGTGCGTCACCGCAACCAATTGGGCGGGGAAAGAATCGTTGTCGGCCTCGACCACACCGTAGGACGTCCTCAAAACAGTTGGTCTCGTGGCATTCTTCAAGAACCTCGAATGCCCGGCAATTTCAAGAGAGGCTCGATCGGAAGGCCCGCCCTCTGCGTTACTTGCCCTTCTCTCGTTTCGCCGCCTTTTTCTCTGCCATCGACTTAGCCGGTTTCTTCTTCGTCTCTTTTTTCTTGTCCTGACCTTTGCCCATGATCATGCTCCTTCTTGGGTTAAATGCCCTGCCTACTTGTAACCTTCCCCGCTCGTCCCACCGCCGAACCCGCCCCAGTTGCCGCCGAAGCCTCCCTGCCCTGTGCCCCAATACTCGCCACGTTGAATGCGGCGATAGGGATGTCGCAGGTCCGGACGGCTGATCCACCAGAAGAAGGACATCGCCCCAAGGCTGGTGAAGAGGGTGATCCAGAAACCGACGCCTTTGAAATGGTGCTTAGGCAACGTCCCAACCCGCACCTCTTGCGCCGGAGTCGCGAGCGCCACCACGGTCCGGTACAAGCCTTCACCGAAGTGCCCGAGCTGAATCGCGGGAAGCAACGTGCCACCGCCGACGTCGGTCATGATCGTCGGTGTGATAATGGGGAGCATCTGGCGCCCCAACGTCATCGCCGCCTGCCGCTCTTCCGCGGAGACCAGCACCATTACTCCATGTTCCTGCTGCGCCGATCCGATCCCCCATTTCCCGTAGAGCGCCGCTGCATATTCGTTGGCTGAGAGAAAAGGCTTAATCGACGGCACGGTGACCACCACCATCTCCACCCCGGTTTTCCGTTCAAGATCCTGGCAGACAGAACGAATCCGCTCTTTCCACTCCGCATCCAATACACCGGCGTGATCGCTGACATACCCCATCGGACCGGGCAACGGTGCACGCTCCTTCGGGCGATCATAGAGCGCCGCTTCCGCGGTTCCGATCACAACAAGCAGCAGCAGACTGAACGACGCCATCGCAGAAACAAATGTCTTCAGCCTGCCGGTCATGCCTGTACCTGCGTCAACCGGGCTTCCACGGCCTGCACCAGTTGCTCTAGACTCTCAAGATACCGCTCCATGAGCCGCGGCACTTCCTTTTGCCCCGGCGAGATCTGCCCACGCTTGAGCAACCAGGCATCACGCAGACCCGACAGATCGAGGGACAAGAACGTTTCGAAATCCTTCAAGAGCGGCTCACCTTGCGACAATACCGGCCGCCCTGCCAATCGCTGCACCCCGCGCAAACAAGGCAGGATCGCCGTCAACGACAGCGGCAAGAGAATCGTAATGGCTTCTTCGCTCCCCCCGCCTTCGATAAAGCGCTGGCGCACGCGCAACAGATTCCCCCGCAAGCTTTGCAGCACTTCGGCAAGAAGGTGGCGCTGATCGACCTTGAACCCGACGAACGGGTCCTGACCGGCGAGGAGCCGATGCTGTTCCTGCATTTCCAGATACTCGAGAGGAAACACCAGTGACATCGCCGGCAAATCGGCCTGCGTCACAAACAGCGGCACGACAATCTGTTCCTTGGCCCACCGGCGATGCAGCGCACCATACTTCTTGAGTTGGTCCGCCTTGGTGGATTTCACCACCAGGACAATATTCAGATTCGAGCGTCCCGGCAGAAACTCGCCACGCACGGCGCTGCCATACAGCAGCACACCATCGAGTGAGTCGCCATATACACGCTGCACGTCCTTCACATAGGCCCGCAAGTGCTGCTGATACTCATCCGGCAATCCGTCGATCACCCATTCGCTACCTGCCATCGTGTAACCTCGTCATTCCTGCTGCCGTATTCCTGGCAAACGGATCCGGCAGGAATCCTGCTGCCATGACTCGATCGATCAATGAAAACGGCGCTGATTGCCGCAAGCCCGCAGTTGTGGACAAGACACGATACCGCAGCCGTGGATTCCGATCCAGCGTGCGAAAGACCCGGTTACGGAGAAATCCGATCACGGGATTCGCTGTATTCCAGAACAAGACCTGTTCATCCGCCAATCTTTGCAACATGGTGACCTGAGGACGCCGGGCATCCTCGTAAATTTTCAGTTTTGCCGCAGAGAAATTCCGCTCAGCCAGACATTCCGGCAACAAATCCGCGAGCGTCATCGCGTCGACCATTGCTTGCATGCGGCCTTGCGACGCGTGCGGATTCATCGCATGAGCCGCATCGCCGATCAGCACCGCTCCGTCCGCCACCCAGGTCGGTGTCCGCACACGCCCGGTCGGCATGAACGCCGTCTGGCTCCAATCCTTCAATTGCAGAAACAGCGGCTTGAGCGTGGGATCGACGGCGATCCAGGCCTCCTGCAAAGCAGGAAGGCCTCGCGCCTTGATGCGGTCGTAGGAACCGGTTGGGATCATATAGAAGCAATAGACCTTATCGCCGGCCGCCGGGAACAGCCCGAGAATCGTTTTCTTTCCGACAAAATATTTCGCCTCAGTAACCGGAACCGGCGAATCGAGAATCGCGATCAGATACCCCTGCGGATAGAGATGCACATCCGCCGGAATCTGCAGAGCCTGCCGAACCTTGGAAAAAGCGCCATCGGCCCCGACGACCACCTTCGCACGAATAGTGACCTCTTCACCGCCGCGCGTCGCGGTCAGACCGCTCACCTGCGTCCCCTCCTTCACCAGACTCACAAAGCTGGCCCCATACCAGAGCGCAACCGACGGTTCGGCCTGGATCGCATCGAGGATGGCGTGGTGCGCCACATTCGGCAACGTCACGACGGCATGGTTGTAGGGCGCGGGCAACTCTCCGTAATCGATCGTGCACAACCGTTCGCCACCTGCGCGGCAGAAATGAAACTTGCGGATCGGCCTGGTCGAGTCCAGCGGCAACTTCTTGAGCAATCCCAATCGATCGAGAACTTGTTGCCCGTTCGGCTGAAGAATCTCTCCACGTAGCCCCTGCGGCGGACCTGAAGCCTGCTCCAGGACGATCGTCTTGATCCCCTGCTGCGCCAGCGCGAGCGCCAGCACGGCGCCTCCGCCTCCCGCCCCGACGACGGCAATGTCTGTGTCGACAATGGTCCCTGCCACGTGTGTTCCGCTTATGGTTTCCAGAGTTGGTAGCGCTGCCGATCGTTCCACATCGTCAAGAACTTCTGTTTCGCCTGAGCCGTAATGGCGTGATCGCGAATCACATCCAGCCGCTCGTCATTGTAACGATTCCCGCTGCCGGTATGGTTCATCGATCCGGAGGCGTTGATCTCGTCATCAATGACCACTTGTTTGAGATGCATCAGCCCGTCGTGTTGATTGACGAGAATGGGAATGCCGGCCAGGTGCAAGGTCTCGACGGCGGTCTTTTGCTTCTGATCGCCGAGTCTCTCCCGATCGGTAATGACGCGCACATCCAGGCCGCGCTTCTTCGCCTCGACCAGGCCTTTCACGGCCAGCGGCGAAGTCAGCCCAAACACGGCCACGTAAATATAGCGCGAGGCATGATCGTAGATCTTCGACAGTTTCGTGAGCGGCTCATCTTCGGGTGCGTAATATACTTCGATACTCGTAGCCCGGGCTGCATTACTCACGCCTCCCACGAGACAGACAATTGACAGCCCACACCGAAGAAGAGATTGGCAGAAGGCTGGCCAGCACCGCCGTATCATTCGACTTCAAATAGATCTCGAAAGTGATCGTCGGACGCATCCCAGGCTTGAGCGGAATGGGTACTGAGCCAGCCGCGCAGGAAGGCTTTCTGACCGGGCGTCAGCTGTTGTTTGATCTGATGCGAGCGCCCTTGAAGAGGCTGAAGAAATCCCACCCGCTTCTGAAAATCCAGCGTGGCGGTGCGGACATACACCCCGGTATACGTCGACGGCTTGTCGTCCTCCCCCTCGCCTTGAATCCAAACGGATAAAAACTTCTCTAACTGCAACCCGGCGCTATCCATGGC
>JBEBHO010000042.1:0-5316 GCA_040081095.1 Nitrospira sp. | reverse complement strand
AAGCGGCCGGAATGAATTTCCTGGAAACCGTTACTGGAAGCCAACTTTCACCCTCTGCAGAACCGCCACAGCCCATGAGGCGGTGTGGCGGCCCATGCCTACAGCTCAACGGGAAAACCGGTTCACCGAGTCTGAAATAACATTGATTATTAAGCTCTTTTCTCATGTCACCTGATCACGTGTCGCGGCACCTGGATTGCACAAGTCCCCCCGCCCGCTCAGGACGATAGGTATTCTTTATTCATTTTTTGGATTTTTTCATGACACCCTCTTCATACATCAAAGAAGTCCGCTTCACGCAGGCCTCTCTGGGCATTACAATAACCGCCACCGCCTTGCTGATCTGGTCGACCGGTGCAGTGGCCTGGACGGCCTTCGAACAGGGACAGACCAGCCACCTGCTGGAAGCCGTGCTCTTCGGGGCTCTGGCAGGATTCCTGGTCTATGGCAACCTGTGTTACCAGTTGGCACGGCTTGGGCAACTGAAACGGGACGCGGCATTCCGCATAGCCGGGGCACAGTCGACGAAACCCTACGGCCATCAATCAGCTCCAGCCCTGACCGTCCTGGTGCCGTCGTACAAAGAAGAAATATCCGTCATCCGCCAAACGCTCCTGTCAGCAGCTCTTCAGGACTACCCGAACAAGCGAGTCGTGTTGCTTCTGGACAATCCTCCGGCCCCCAAGACGCTGCCCGACCGGGATGAGTTATGGGCAGCGCGCAACCTCCCCTTTGAATTGCAGGCGTTGCTCGACGAACCGGCGACCAAGATGGCCCACGCCCGTGTGGCATTTATAGCCAGACGGCTGAACGGCACCGTCACCATGGCCGACGAATGTGTATGGCTCTCGGACTGCTTCCGTGTGGCCGCCCACTGGTTCGACACTCAGGCCAAGCAATCCCCGACCGATTCCCACACCGATATTTGGTTTGTCGAGCAGATACTCCGTCAATCGGCCGAATCCTGTCGTGAACAGAGCGCCGAGTGGTTCGCCAAAAGAAGAGATCTGGCCCTGGCCTCGGACGATCAGTTCCTCGCCACAATCGACGCAGCCTACGCGGAACTGGCGGCCCGCTTTCAGGTCGAGTTCGATGTCTTTGAACGGAAGCAATATTGCAATCTGTCGCATGAGCCGAACAAAGCGATGAACCTGAACAGCTACCTGGGCCTCATGGGCCGGCGTGTGCGGCCGGTCGTGAGACCGGCAGGACTCGCGCTGGAAGAATCGTCCCAGTCGCACGGCAGCCGCCTCATCGCCGACACGCCCTATGTCATTACGCTCGACGCCGACAGCCTGCTGAAGCCCCACTATGCCAGCACGCTGGTCCGGCTGATGGAACAGCCGGACTATGCCAGAGTGGCCGTCGCCCAAACTCCCTATAGCGCATTTCCGAATGCGCCCGGCGTGCTGGAGCGGACCGCCGGAGCCACCACCGACATTCAATACCTGGTGCATCAAGGGTTCACCTACTATGGCGCCACCTTCTGGGTTGGGGCCAATGCGCTGCTGAGAAAGTCGGCGCTGGAAGAAATCTGCGCGGAGTCCGTCGAGGGCGGCCACATCGTTCGCCGCTATATCCAGGACCGGACCGTCATCGAAGATACGGAATCGACCGTCGATCTGCTGGCCAAAGGATGGACATTGCACAACCATCCCGAGCGGCTGGCCTATAGCGCCACTCCGCCCGACTTCGGATCGCTGGTCATCCAGCGGGCCCGTTGGGCCAACGGAGGCTTGATCATCCTGCCCAAGCTGCTGTCGTTCCTGCGCCGGACGCCCAAGCAGCTCAGCACTCTGCCGCAAGCCTTGCTGCAGATTCACTATTTGACCTCTCTCGCGTTTGCCCCACTCAGCGTGCTCCTGCTTCTGGTGATTCCCTTTTCTTCAGCGTTGATGAGTCCCTGGATGCCGCTCGCCGCGCTTCCCTACTTCGCCCTTTACACCCGCGACTTGAAGAATATGGGGTATCGGCCGTTCAGAGATCTCTTACGCGTCTATGCGCTCAATCTGCTCTTGATCCCCATCCATCTCACCGGCGCGCTGACCTCGATGCAACAGGCCATCGCCGGCACCAAGATCCCGTTCCGCCGGACCCCCAAGATCTCCGGGCGAACCAGAACGGCAGGCCTGGACCTGGCCCTGCAGTTAGGCATGGTCCTCACCAGCGTGGCCTTGGGGCTCTTCTACGTCTCCCAGTTGCGATGGATTGCTGGAGCCTTTGCGCTGTCCAACGCCGGCCTCCTGCTCTACGGCATCAGGCAATTCATCGGCTTCGCCGAGATGCAGCAGGATCTCAGTCTGAGTATCAATGAAACCGTTCGCAGCCTCGCAGATCGCACGCGTAGTGCCTGCCGGCCACTTACCTCTCCGGCAGTCGCTCAGCTGACTGCCGTAATCGGATGGAGCAAAGAGATTATGCTGCCGGTGCGCGCCCGGTTCGCCTCCCGCCAGGTCCTCTGGAGCCTGTTGGTCGTGCTGGAAGCCTTTTCGCCGGCCCTCGCAACCGGCAACTCCACGCTCCCGCTCAATCCCGTGCAAATCGAAAACCGCAAACCAGGCACCGGCGACTGGGTGCTGACCAAACCGGCGCGGAATCATGAGATTGAAGGCTATGCCTCAGCGGCCAGCGTGAACCAGGGCGAAACCATTCGCTTCTATGTCAGTTCGCTCGCGCCCGCCTACCGGCTCACGATCTATCGCATGGGATGGTATGGAGGACTCGGCGCGCGCCAGGTGGCAGGCCCAATGGAATTGCCAGGCTACCGGCAGTCGCCCCCTGTGCATGACGCAGACACGGGCCTGATCGAATGCCAGTGGGAGCACCCGATCTCGCAGACCATCCCGACCGGAGACCTGGGAGCGGATGCATGGGTGTCAGGATACTATCTGGCCAAGTTGACCGCTGATCCTACGGGAGAAGAGAGCTACATTCTGTTTATCGTCCGGGACGATCGGCGCCCCTCGACCTATCTCGTTCAAGCCAGCGTCACGACCTTCCAGGCCTACAACAACTGGGGTGGCCGCTCGCTCTATAGTTTCAACAGCCCCGGAGGCCAGGCCGCGAAAGTCTCGTTCAACCGCCCCTATGCCGGCAGTGCCATTCCCGCTGCAGGCTCCGGAACCGGCGCGGGGGATTTCCTGATCTCCAACTCGATCCCGCCCGGCTATCACGCCTCTCCCGCCGGCTGGGAATACAACATGGTCCGGTGGCTGGAAAAAGAAGGCTACGACGTCTCCTACGCCACGAATATCGACATTCACACCAGCCCGGCGTTCCTCATCTCGCATAAGGCATTCCTCTCGCTCGGGCACGATGAATACTGGACCTGGGAGATGCGCCGCCATATCGAACAGGCGCGCGACCAGGGCATTCATCTGGGCATCTTCTCATCGAACACCTGCTACTGGCAGATGCGGCTGGAGCCCAGCCGGCTCACCGGCGAACGGCACCGCACAATGGTCGCCTATAAAGAAAATACGCCCTGGCACGATCCCCTCGCGACCGACCATAATCCGGACAACGACCATCTGGCGACCACCCGATGGCGCAACGCCCCCATGAATCGCCCGGAGGCCAGCCTGCTCGGCTCCATGTATATTGAGGTGGAGCATCCCGTCGATAGCGACTATGTGATCGAGGATGCCGAGGCCTGGGTGATCGAGAACACCGGGCTCAGCAAAGGTTCATCGCTTCCGGGAATAGCGGGATACGAGGTCGATGGACTGAGCGCCGCCAGCCCCGCCAACACCAGCGTCATCGCCCGCATGCCCGCAGGCCAGACGGTCGGCGCCGTCACGCTGTACCGTGCCCCAAGCAGCGCACTGGTGTTTGCGAGCGGGTCGATGCAATGGAGCTGGGGCCTCGATGATTACAATGCGCCGCACCTGCGCGCGGCCGTCCTGAATCCGGCGGTGCAGCAAATGACCAGAAATATTCTGGCTCGATTCACGCGCCTTGACGACTAACTCGTCCTCAAGCTGACAACCCTGTGTGACACAGATCCCAGCACATTCGCAGACAGACCCTATGCCAACCGCCGCAACATCCCTTCCACCGGCAGAGCCGCTCAACAGCGCTTCCATGCCCAATTCGCGCTCGGCCCGGTTCGATGTCATGCGCGTCAGCGCCTGTCTCGCCGTCATCCTGCTCCACCTGGCCGCCACCATCGTCATGGAGCGCGAACTCTTCGGCACGATACACTGGCATATTTCCAATGCCATCGACGCCGCCACCCGCTGGTGCGTTCCAGTCTTCATCATGCTGAGCGGCGCGCTCTTACTCGATCCGCAGAAGCACACCAGCCCGCAAGAATTCTGGACCAAGCGCATGAGCCGGTTGCTGCCGCCCATCATTGCCTGGCCGGCGATCTATTTCGCCTGGCGCGCCTTCTATTGGCATGAGCCATTGACGCTCGGCACGATGGCCCATGAACTGGTTATCGGCAGGCCCTATGTGCATCTCTACTTTTTGTTTCTCATCGCCGGTCTCTACCTGGTGACGCCGTTTCTGGCCAGAGCGCTCGGCACGCTCAGCCTTCCGCAGCTCCGGCACCTGATCGCGATCATGGCCGGTTTGGCCATGGGGGCCAACCTGTTCGACTTTCTCGCCTCCAGCGCGTTCACCATGTTCGTGCCCTATCTGACCTATTACCTGGCAGGCTGGTATTGTACCAAACTCCTGCTCGACCGGCCCGGCACCTCCGCGCTGGCCATCGGCCTCGCCGCCGGCCTCATCACCGGACTGACGGCCATCTTGGTCGCGACCAGAGGGTTCGACGACCGTTGGGCCTTCTATTTCTACGAGGATTTCAGTCCCACCGTCATGGTCATGGCCGTAGGGCTCTTTCTGCTCACGCTGCGCGGAACGATTTCACCAAGAATTGAATCCGTTGCGCAGACACTCGCGCCATTGACGCTCGGTGTGTACCTCGCCCATCCCATCGTGGTGGAGCTATTGCGCTATGGCTACTTCCTCGCGGTGCCGATCCTGCTCCGCCCGCCCTACTACGTGCCCGTCACCTTCCTCGTCACCGGCCTGCTCACCTTCGGCCTCGTCGCCCTCATGCAGCGAGTGCCGGGATTGCAGCGCATCGTATAGCGAGAACAAAAGCAGCGGAACGACGGGCTAGGCGCCGCTGGGCTGCCAGGTGGCGGGCTTGAAATAAGCCTTGGGTTGGCTCTGAAGGACGGCCTTGCGGATCACTTGAAAATGCGTGGAGCAGGGCAGGGCGTCGATCTCGTTCGAAGCGAAGAAGCGCGCATCGGACGTCTCTTCGTGATCCGGACGAGGCGTCCCGCGAATTACCTTCGCGGC
>JBEBHO010000273.1:0-19389 GCA_040081095.1 Nitrospira sp. | reverse complement strand
GCAGAGCTCGCTGATCATATGACGCACCAAACGGCAAAATGTAAACGGTACGCGATCTCTGGCGGATTGCTCGAACGGGGAGTACAGTATTGACTAGTGGCCGATGCGGGAATCCCCGATGAACCTGATACGCACATCGCTCGTCGTCACGATAAGCTGGCTGGCGTTGTCTTCGGGGATCAGCCTGACCGAAAGTGGAGTCATCCGGAATAGAGACGGCACCAGCGGGCGCGTCTCCCACCTCGGCGACGACATCGGCATCTATTCCGATCCACATGGCACTCGCACCATCGTCACCAAACCGGGAACTGATAGTCCGGTGGGCTTGCAGCCGCATGGCGAGACCGAGAACGGGAACCGCACTACATTCGGGACTCCCCTGCCGCCGAACAATCTGACACCGGCACCGGTCCTGCCGTTTAACCCCAATCGCGCCTTATCCCCTCCCCAGGCTCCCAATTATCAAACCCCTCCCGGCGGAAGCGGCCGGGTCGGGCGTGAGCGATAATATTCCAAGGGCACTACAGTGCGGAAAGGTCTGTGCCGATAATGATATCGAGCCAGGAGCGGAGCGATCGGGGATCGGTCGCCTGCAAAATTTAAAAACCCTGCTAGAATTCTCCTATGGCTACTTCATCCAAACAGTCCACCATCCAAAGAACCAACCCGCTCCGCCAAACCCTGGCCGATGTGCGTCAGGGGCTTTTGGGGCTCCACAAAGCCTTGATCGTGGCAGAGCAGCTCACCTTCGAACGGATCTATGGCCGCGTGGATTCGACCGGCCAGTTGCTGCAACTGGTCATGAACGATCCCTGGTTCACCTGGCTGCATCCCCTGTCCAACCTCGTGGTCCGCATCGATGAAATGCTGGACGAGGATTGCAATCTGACCACCGAGGATGTGGCGCAGGTCCTGACGGAAGTCCGTGGGATGATTCGCCCGTCTGAAATGGGCGATGGATTCGAACGGAGCTACTACGAAGCTCTGCAGCGCGCCCCTGACGTCGTCATGGCGCACTGCGAAATGAAAAAGCTGCTGACGCTGCCCGCAGCATAGATTCCCTCATTCGCTTCAGCCGATTCTTCTCAACATCACCACAAACAACAAGCGGCCGGCTCCTTCGAGCCGGCCGCCGTTTCACTTCAGGTGCCTGCCGGAGCAGGCCAGCCAATTAGTGCTTCTCGCCCTCTTCGTGCTTATCCTTCTCGTCATGCTTCTCGCGGTCGCCGTGCTTGCCTTTGCCCTTGTGCTTGTCGCCATCGCGATGCTTGCCCTTGCCACGTTCATGGTCGCCATCTTTGCGGTGGCCCTCGCTCTTGCCACGGCCATGCTTTTCTTTCTCGCCCTCACCCTTCGGGGCTTCCACGGCCGGAGCCGGGGCAGGGGCTGGCGCAGTCGCCTGCGGGGCAGGAGCCGAGGCCGGCGCGGTGGCTTCAGGAGCAGCAGCCGGAGCTTGAGCAATGGCCTGAGTAAACGCAAACAACACTGCCGCAGCAGTCACAGTCGAGACAGTTCGAATCATTCGACCCTCCATACATGGACACCAAGTTCTCGCAAGGGCCCATCCCTCGCGGAATGCCTACCTCACCACACAGCAACCTTGATGCCAACAAGAAGCTTAGTTTCCGAAGGCCCTTTGGCCGATTTCTTCGATGTTCTGGAAGAACGGCCCCTCCCCGAGCGCCGTCTCGTGAAGCAAAATGGCTACACCTTGTCCAGATTGCCTCATGCGCTTCCGGCATATCGATGATGCTCGATGGCAGAAGAGAAACCTGAACCAGGATGCAGTGCCAGACATGGGACCACTAACCGGGCCATGGTAAAGTGACATCGATCGTGCGTTCATCGGAGGTGCGTTGTGAATCGATCAAAACAGATCCTCGCTGTGACCGTCACCCTCATCCTCTGCATCTTGCCAGGATCGGCTCACAGCCAAGGCCGCATGGGCGACGTGATGGTCACGGTTATGAACGAGAAACTGGTGGCGATCCCGGCATCAGGCAGCAGGATTGAAGAAGGGCTCGGCGTCAATGAAACCGTGGCGAACACGACGGCACGCGGACAAACCGGCTTTGCCCAGACCTCGGCCAGGCTCTTAGGATTTTCATCGGAACTTCGGCGATGGACTGAGGTGCCGTTAGGCATGGAAGAACGCGTCGAGCATCGCCAAGTCCTGCCACGTCTGATCGTGGTCCAGACCAACCGGCAGCTCTACGGATTTCAAGAAGGGCGCGGGCACTGGACGAATGAACCGCTGGGCGCGAATGAAACCGTCAAGCAAGTGCACGGACGCGGCCATCTCGCCGTCGTGCTCACTTCCAACCGGGCACTCGCCTTCTCATCCTATACAGCAGGATTCTTTGCCATCCCCTGGGCGACCGAGGAACGAATCGTCTCAGTGGACGAAACCAACGACGCCGTCATGATCCGCACATCGAGCCGCATGCTCGTCTTCCGCTCCCAGTCCACCGAATGGGTTGAAGTGAAGTAGGGGCTGACGCGAGGGACTAGAGCCGTCCCTCGTCCAACTCAATCGCATCCACCCAGGTAGAAGCGGGCGGAAGCGAACTCACCGGCACACCACGTTTGGTGGCGACATCCTGAACCCGGCTTTGCAGACGCGCGCGCGTCGCGTCATCCTTGGGACCTGAAGACAGAAGCCCTTGCGACCACTGGGCAATTTCCTCGTGTGAATGCGGCTTGCCATTCGCCACCACCCATGCAAGCAATTGCTCGTCCGTGCCACCGGCTAATACTTTTTGCTCAAACGCCTTCGGATCAATCGCCAGAAAATCGACCAGGTATTTATCGAAGCCAACCGTGATGTAGTTGTAGTCTTGAATCTGACCGGCGTTTCTCAATTTGATCTTGTCGATAAACCGCCCCAGATGGGCAATGCCACCGAGCAGGGTTTTGGGGCTACGGGGATACTGTTGATGAGTCATTTACGTTCATTCCTTTCCACTAAACATCCGCCTCGAAACCCTCAATGGTTCCTGGAAGCTTTTCACCTCTCAAATGGTTTCTTCAAGGATCAACCTTCTTTTCTTGTTCAGAAATCAAATGCTTCATTTCTCTGATGTAGGCGTGACTTGTCTCTTGCACCTCATTCATGATTATTAACTGTAGCTCTCTATACCTATTTTCATCTATCGGCAGCTCCACCTCTCTTCGAGCTGCCAAGTTAACCACCAGCAATCTCTTTGAAAATTCTGCATGTGAAGTCAAGCCTATGGCGGAAATTTCCATTAGTAGCTTTGCCAAACTGGAGTGCTGCCTTGTCTTTTCCGACATTTCAGCAGCGATGTCTCTTTGGAGATCATCAAAGCGCTTTCGGTGAAACTCATACGCGTCCTTGGATTGAGCCCCTGAATTTGCAAGAACTTTCATTGAAGCAAGCGCCTCGTCTCTATGATTCGAGAGCATCGCAATTATGGAGTCTTTGGTGCTTATCTCAACTTTGACTTCCTCGACTTTCATCCTTATCTTTGAAAGATCGAACAGAGCGCTAACCCAAAACTGATTGGCACGGGCATAGGCCTCAATTGTTTCAATCCCTGCAATGAGATGGAGCTTATTTCCGGCTCCAATGTTGCCTTTTAGTATGTCCTGCTCTTTCCAGAAGTCGAAATCGAGCTTCCCAAATAGATTGATGTATTCGGACTGCCTGCCTAGAGCTTCAGCTGCGCCGAGAAAGACCTCTCTCTTGAGATCCATCTGTCGTTCTTTTTCACGTTGCTCAGCATCATGTTGCAACTGAATCTTTAATCGCTTTGACTCAGCCCTACTCTGCAGCCAAACACCCAACAAGGTTAGCAAGGACCCTGTAGCGACGGGAACAATTCCTTTGAGAACTATATCTATCCAGGCTTGAGAATCAGACATTTCGTTCTAGGTTGGGAGTTGTTTTCCAATAGTGATCGAGAGTTTCCTTCGGGGACTGTCCCAGACGAAGAAACGGGAACAGGCTACTTCCCCAATAGAATGTTGTCAATGACGTGAGAATGTCTAACGCCACTCGATGTGCCTAGCCCTCGGCGTATTGGGAGATTGAAGGTCGGCCTGGTTGATCCCCAACTGCGCGCGTCGAACGAGGGCCTTCTGAGGCCGCGCGTTCCGCGAGCACAGGGGATTGACCAGGCTGGCTGGGAGATTTGAGCGAGGGAATGCCCTAGAAAGCAGCTTTCTTCGCTGACTTGCCCGCCTGCAGATACTTATCCACCCCCGCGGCCATTTTACGCCCTTCGGCGATGGCCCAAACGATGAGGGAGGCGCCGCGCTTGGTGTCGCCGCCGGCAAAGACGCCGTCGAGGTTGGTCATGAAGTTCTCGTCCACTGAGACGGCCCCGCGCTGATCGTACTTCACGCCGAGGCTGTCGAGCAGACCATTCTTCACCGGACCGGTGAAGCCCATGGCGAGCAGCACCAAATCCGCATCCATCTCAAAATCGCTGTTGAGGATGGGTGCAAACTTCCCTGCTTCAAACTTCACCTTATTTCCATGCAGCTTCGTGACCTGGCCATTGTGGCCTGTGAACTTCGTGGTAGAGATGCTCCACTGCCGGTCGCAGCCTTCTTCGTGCGCGTGCGAGGTCCGCAACTGCATCGGCCAGAGCGGCCAGGGCGTCGAGCTCGCGCGGGACGGAGGCGGCTCCGGCAACAACTCGAACTGATGCACTTCCGCGCATCCCTGGCGATGGGCCGTGCCGACGCAATCGGACCCGGTATCGCCGCCACCGATGACGATGACGCGCTTGCCTTTGGCCGTGATGGGCTCATCGGCCACGGCAATGCCCGCCGTGCGCTTGTTCTGCTGCATGAGATATTCCATCGCGAGGTGCACGCCCTTGAGCTCGCGGCCGGGGATCGGCAACTCGCGAGCCTGCTCGGCGCCCATGGTCAATCCCACGGCATCGAACTGCTGGCGCAACTGTTCGCCGGTGATGTCTTTTCCGATCGTGACGCCGGTCTTGAATTCGACGCCTTCGGCTTTCATCTGCTCCAGCCGCCGGTCGATGACCCACTTTTCCATTTTGAAGTCGGGGATGCCGTAGCGCAGCAACCCGCCGATGCGATCGGATTTCTCAAACAACGTGACGCTATGGCCGGCGCGGGCGAGTTGCTGCGCGGCGGCTAACCCGGATGGACCTGACCCAACAATGGCGACCGTCTTTCCGGTTCTAACGACCGGCAGAATCGGTTCGACGTAGCCTTCGTTGAAGCCACGGTCGATGATGTTCCACTCAAGAATGCGGATGGAGACCGGATCTTCGTTGATCCCAAGCACGCAGGCGCCTTCGCAGGGAGCCGGGCAGAGACGGCCGGTGAATTCCGGGAAATTGTTCGTGGTATGCAGCGCCTTGAGCGCGTCTTTCCAGCGGCCGCGATAGACTAGATCGTTCCATTCGGGAATCAAGTTCACGACCGGACAGCCCGTGCTCCCCTGGCAGAACGGCACGCCGCAATCCATGCAGCGGGCGCCCTGGACCTTGAGCTTGTCCTCCGCGATGGGCTCGTACATTTCCTTCCAGTCGAGCACCCGCAATTCGACCGGCTTCCGCTTGGGGCCCTCGCGGGCATATTTCATGAAACCTTTTGGATCACCCATTTTTCACTCGTCTCTCGTCGTTCGTCACTCGTCAAGGCTCGTCGTTTCACGCTTCACGAGCGACGCGTCACTTGTTATTTCGTTGCCGCCGCTTTTTTCTTCCGCTCTTCCAAGACGCGCTTGTAATCTACCGGCATCACCTTCGCGAACTTCGGCAGCATCGCGTCCCATGAATCGAGAATGCGCTTCGCGTTCCGGCTGCCGGTGCACATGAAATGCGCCGTAATCATCTCGTGCAAGAGTTTCTTGTCTTCGGCGGTGGCGACCTTCTCCAGCTCGACCATGCCGGTGTTGCAACGCGCCGGGAACTTACCCAGTTCATCCAGCACAAACGCCACGCCGCCCGACATGCCCGCTGCGAAATTCCGTCCCGTGCGTCCGAGCACAACGACGACACCGCCGGTCATATACTCGCACCCGTGATCGCCGGTGCCTTCCACGACCGCCCGCACGCCGCTGTTCCGCACGGCAAACCGCTCGCCCGCCATGCCGTAGAAGTAGGCCTCGCCTTGCGTCCCGCCGTAGAGCGAGGTGTTGCCGACCAGAATGGTTTCTTCCGGCGTATAGATCGCGTTTTTCGGCGGGAACACTACGATCTTGCCGCCTGAGAGCCCCTTGCCGATATAGTCGTTCGATTCGCCCTCCAGCGTCAGCGTAATGCCACGCGAGAGAAAGGCGCCGAAGGATTGTCCGGCGGAGCCGCTGAACTTGATCGAGATCGTGTCGGGCGGCAGTCCTTCCAGCCCGTATTTCTTTGCAATGCGGCTCGATAACATCGTGCCGACCGTCCGGTTCACGTTGCGGATCGGCAGATCGAGCGTCACCTTCTCGCCCTTGTCGAGCGCCGGCTTGCACAGCTCGATCAACCGATTGTCGAGCACATCGGCCAGCCCGTGATCCTGCTTCTGCACGCAATGGCGCGGCACGTCAGCAGCCACGTCCGGGGCCTTCAGCAGCGGCGTCAGATCAAGCCCCTTGGCCTTCCAATGGTCGATGGCCTTTTGCACTTTGAGTTTATCGACCCGGCCGACCATCTCGTTGATCGTCCGGAATCCCAGCTTGGCCATGATCTGTCGCAATTCTTCCGCAATGAAGAAGAAGAAATTGACGATATGTTCCGGCTGCCCGTTGAACTTCTTGCGGAGCTCCGGATCCTGCGTCGCGATGCCGACCGGACAGGTATTGAGATGACACTTCCGCATCATGATGCAGCCTTCGATGATCAGCGGCGCCGTAGCGAACCCGTATTCTTCCGCCCCCAGCAGCGTCGCGATGGCCACATCCCGTCCGGTCTTCATCTGCCCGTCGGTTTCTACGCGAATCCTGCCGCGCAGATCGTTCAGCACCAGGGTCTGATGGGTTTCCGCCAACCCGAGTTCCCAGGGCCCGCCGGCATACTTGATCGACGACAAGGGTGACGCGCCGGTCCCGCCGGAATCGCCGCTGATCAGCACCTTGTCGGCATGCGCTTTAGCCACGCCTGCGGCAATGGTGCCGACACCGACTTCCGAGACCAGCTTCACTGAGATCGCTGCATCGGGACTGGCATTCTTCAGGTCGAAAATCAGCTGCGCCAAATCTTCGATGGAATAAATATCGTGGTGCGGCGGCGGCGAAATCAGCTGCACGCCCGGCGTCGCGTACCGAAACTTGGCGATGTTCTCATCGACCTTGTGGCCCGGCAACTGCCCGCCTTCGCCCGGCTTTGCGCCCTGCGCCATCTTGATCTGCAACTCTCTCGCATTCACCAGATAGTGGCTGGTCACACCGAAGCGCGCCGAGGCCACTTGCTTGATGTAGCTGTTCTTCGAATCGCCGTTCGCCATCGGCTTGAAGCGCTCCGGATCTTCCCCGCCTTCGCCGGTGTTGCTCTTCGCGCCGAGCCGGTTCATGGCGACCGCCAACGTTTCGTGCGCTTCCTTGCTGATCGAACCGAAGGACATGGCGCCCGTCGTAAAGCGCTTCACGATGTCTTTCGCCGGCTCCACTTCGTCGATGGCGATCGGCTCCGGCAGGAACTTGAAGTCGAGGAGTCCGCGCAAATTCGAGCGCCGCTTGCTCTCGTCGTTGACGAGCTGCGAGAACTCGGCAAAGGTCTTCGGATCGTTGTTCCGCGTCGCATGCTGCAGCTTGTAGATCGTGTCCGGATTCCAGTTGTGGTGCTCGCCCTGAATCCGGTAGTGGATCTCGCCGCCGAAATCGAGCTGTCGGATCGGCGCCGGTTCGTACGCCAGCTTGTGTCGCCGCAGCGTCTCTTCGCCGATGTCGCGAATGCTGATGCCTTCGACCCGTGACGGCGTCCCGGTGAAGTAGCGGCCGATCAAATCCTGGTTCAGGCCGATCGCTTCGAAGATCTGCGCGCCGCAGTAAGACTGCACCGTGGAGATCCCCATCTTCGAGAAGACTTTCAGCAAACCCTTATTGATGGCCTTGATGAACTTCCCTTCGGCCGTCTGTGCATCGAGCCCTTCCGGCAGATAGCCGTCGCGCTCCATGTCCACGAGCGATTCGAAGACGAGATAGGGATTCACCGTTCCGGCCCCGTACCCGATGAGGCAGGCAAAGTGATGCACGTCGCGCGGCTCGCCGCTTTCAACCGTCAGCCCGACTTCCGTTCTGGTGCACTCGCGCACGAGATGATGGTGGACGGCGGCCACGCCGAGCACACTCGGGATCGGCGCCCATTCTTCATTCACGCCGCGGTCGCTGAGGATCAGGAACTTGTATCCTTCTTTGATCGCCTGCGAGGCCTGCCGGCAGAGATCGTCCACCGCCGCGCCCAGTCCCTCCGGCCCTTCGGTCACACGGAAGAGCATCTTCAAGGTCTTGCTCTTGAAATGGGGATCGGCAATCTCGCGAATCTTTTGCAGATCGGCATTCGTCAAAATCGGCTGCTTCACGCGGATGCGCCGGCAGGATTCCGGGTTTTCATCCATCAGATTCGGCTTGGGCCCGATGCTGGTCGTGAGCGACATGACCAGCTCTTCGCGGATCGGATCGATCGGCGGGTTCGTCACCTGCGCAAACAGCTGCTTGAAATATTTGAACAGAAGCTGCGGCCGGTCCGACAAGACAGCCAAGGGCGTGTCGGTGCCCATCGAGGAAATGGCTTCTTCCCCGTTCACCACCATCGGCGTGAGCACCATCTTCAGCTCTTCGACTGTATAGCCGAACGCCTGCTGCCGCTGACGCGTCGTAGGATGATCCGGCTGCGGTACGTTCAACGGTTCGGGCAATTCATCCAATGAAATACGATGTTGCGTGACCCAGGAGCGATAGGGCTTGCGGCTCACGATCTCGGCCTTTACTTCTTCGTCGTCGATGAAGCGGCCCTGGACGGTATCGATCAGGAACATGCGGCCCGGCATGAGCCGGCCCTTCTGCCGGATCTTATTCGTTTCCATCGGGAGCACGCCGGCTTCCGACGCGAGCACGACCACGCCGTCGGTGGTCACCAGATAGCGACAAGGACGCAGACCGTTCCGGTCCAGCGTGGCGCCGATCAGTTTGCCGTCCGTGAAGCAGACCGCCGCGGGACCGTCCCAGGGCTCCTGCATCGCGGCGTGATATTCGTAGAACCCGCGGCGATCCAGATCCATCTGCGGATTGGCCACCCAGGGCTCGGGAATGAGCATCATCATCACGTGCGGCAACGACCGTCCGCCCATGGTCAGAAACTCGATGGCATTGTCCAAACAAGCCGAGTCGCTTTGCTGCTCCGTGACGATCGGGTAGAGCTTTTCGAGATCCTTGCCGAACAGATCGGAATTCAGCCGGCCCTGGCGGGCGCGCATCCAATTCACATTGCCCTTCAGCGTATTGATCTCGCCGTTGTGGCACATGTAGCGATAGGGATGCGCCAGCGGCCAGGTCGGGAAGGTGTTGGTGCTGAACCGTGAGTGAACCAGCGCCAGCGCGCTCGTCAGGCTGGCATCCGTGAGGTCCTGATAATAGGCCGACATTTGATGCGGCAGCAGAAGTCCCTTGTAGACGATGGTATTCGCCGACAAACTGGGAATGTAGAAGAACTCGCGCCCTTGGATGGCCGACTGGCCCACCGCGTTTTCAATCCGCTTGCGGACCACGTAGAGCTTCCGCTCGAACTGCGCTTCATTCAGGACATCGCGCGCGATGAAAATCTGCCGCATGAACGGCTCGGTGCTGCGCGCCACAGGACCGATGGCATCGCTCTTCACCGGCACATCGCGCCAGCCCAGCAGCCGCAATCCTTCTTCCGCGATGACCTTGGCGAACAGCTGCTCGCACTGCTGCCGGCGATCCGCCTGCGGCGGCAAAAACACCATGCCCACGCCGTATTCGCCGGCGCCTGGCAACGCCACGCCGACATCGCCGGCCGCGCGCTTCAAAAACTCATGCGGAACCTGGAGCAGAATACCCGCGCCATCGCCGGTGCACGGATCGCAACCCTGCGCGCCGCGATGGGTCAGATTCTCCAGAATCTGCAAGCCCTGCTGCACGATCTCGTGAGACTTCTGGCCTTGAATATTGACAACAAATCCAACCCCGCACGAATCTTTTTCGTGTTCAGGGTCATAAAGGCCTTGCTTCGGGGGAAGCCCTGGAATCCGCATCATGGTAATCTCGTGTCGCTAGGAAGGTGATGACTTCGCGGTCAGCGGCCACTCATAGATGAAGAGGCAAGCACGCGATATCGTGTCGTTTTATTAGCAGTCTCTCTCTTGTCGATGTATGCCCAGCACCTTACTGGATGGGCTCCAGCCCTGTCAAGATTGGACAGGCTGACCCGGCCCTGTTTGCTTGACTTTGTTTACCCCGCTGCCCTACCATCCGCGGCATGTCGAACGGACCCAGCACCTCGACCATCAACAGCATGGCAGACGTCTGGGAGGCGTACCGCGCCGAACTCGACGGTGTCGAGCATCAGGTCCGTCACAACCTCGATTCCAGCGTCACCCTCGTCAATACTGTGGCCGCTCACATCCTGAGCAGCGGGGGCAAACGCGTTCGCCCGCTCCTCCTCCTGTTATCCGCCCGTCTCTGCGGCTATGCCGGCCGGGAGCATCATCAGCTCGGGAGCCTCGTCGAATTTATTCATACCGCCACGCTGCTCCATGACGACGTGGTCGACGAAGCCGACATCCGCCGGGGCCGCCGCACCGCCAGAAAAGTCTGGGGCAATCAAATCAGCATTCTCGTCGGCGACTATCTCTACTCCAAAGCCATGGCCCAGGTCGTCGAGTTCCGCAGCCAGGGCATCAATGAAGTCCTGGCCGAAGCCTGCACCAAGATGGCGGAGGGCGAAGTCCTCCAGCTCTACTACAACGGCAATCCGTCGATGCCGGAATCCGACTACATCAAGATCGTCGAACATAAGACCGCCGGCCTGATCGCCGCCGCCTGCCGCATGGGCGCCATCCTGGCCGATGCCTCAGAAGAACGGCAGTCTGCGCTCTTCCGGTTCGGACAATATCTGGGCATCGCCTTCCAGGTCGCCGACGACACCCTCGATTACAATGCCGACGGCGAGCGTTTAGGGAAGACGCTTGGACAGGATTTGCGGCAGGGGAAAGCGACGCTGCCCCTGCTCCATCTGCTCGACCATTGCTGCGAACAAGACCGCAGCATGATCAAGGACCGGATGGAAACCCGCACGCTGAGTCCCGAAGATCTTGAACGGATCCTGGGCCTGATGCAGGACGCCGGATCGCTGGCCTATGCGATGGAACGGGCCAAAACCTACATCGCCGCCGCGCAGCACGAACTCGAAGCGTTTGAGGACTCGTCGGCACGCCGGGCCCTCGCCGTCGCCGCCGATTACATGATCACCCGCGACCGGTAACCTTCCCTCCGCTCACTCTTTTCCCCACCACGGTGTCGGCGAGAAGACGGGCACTGAGCCGGACGTAAGGTGAGTGCCTTGCCGGTCTCATACGTTCACGCTGACCACTTTTCACAGGAGCACGAAATCATCATGGCCCAGATTCTTCCGTTTCGCGGTGCGCGGTACGATGCCACCATTGCCGGTGCGGCACGCGATGTCGCTGCGCCTCCCTACGACATCATCGATGCAGCCGGTCAGAAAGCCCTCTACGACCGGAACCCGCACAACGTCATTCGCCTGGAACTCGGCATGGACCAGCCCGGTGACGGCCCGACGAACAACCGCTATACCAGAGCCGGCGCCACACTCTCGCAATGGATGCAATCGGGCGCATTGAAACGAGATCCTCAGCCGACGATTTATTACCACACGATCGAATATGTGCCGCCGGGAGCCGATCCCAAGGGCCCCAAGAAGACGCTGCGCGGCTTCATTGCAACATTCAAATTGGAAGAGTTCGGCACAGGCGCGATCTACCCGCACGAGAACACCCGCGCCGCCGCCAAAACCGATCGCTTGAATCTGATGGAAGCCTGCCGCGCGAACTTCAGCCCGATCTGGTCGCTGTACTCGGATCCGCAGGACACCATCCTCTCAGCCTTGGCACAGGCGGCGAAATCGACCGCGCCCTGCGTTGAATTCCGCGACGATGTCGGCTTCGAGCAGCGGCTCTGGGCCATCTCCGATCCGGCTATCACAGAGAAGGTCGTCGCCACCATGGCCAGCAAGCCCATCTTTATTGCCGACGGCCACCACCGTTACGAAACCGCGTTGAATTATCAAAAGCTCCGCCGGCAACAGGCCGGCCAAACGGGGAATGTCCAGGGCCTGCAGCCATACGACACAGTCCTCATGCTCCTCACGCCGATCGAAGATCCGGGCCTGACCGTGTTGCCCACCCATCGGGTAACAACCACACCGTTGCCGTCGTTCGATCAAGTGAAAGCGCTGTTCGCCGACACGTTCGATCTGCAGGAATATCCGTATACCAGCCAAACGCAAACCACGGTTCGCACACAGTTCATCGACGCGATGCGCACGCAAGGCCGGACCACCCCCATGTTCGGACTGGCCCTGAAGGGCCGCGATGCCTATCTGACCCTGGCCCTCAAGGCCGCGCATCGTCCGCCAACGAGCGCGTCGCCCCGCACCAAGCTGGACGTCTCGCTCCTGCAACAGCTGGTCGTCGCGAAGTTATGCCCCACACAGCAGGAACAGGAAGCGATTCTCTATACCAAGGACGACCACGAAGCCTTGGATTGGGCCGCGAACGGCACCGGCACCGGAGCCTTGCTCTTGAACGCGACCAAGGTGAGCGAGGTCAAGGACGTGGCCACCGCTGGCGAGCGGATGCCGCACAAGTCCACCTACTTCTTCCCCAAGCCGCTGACCGGCCTGGTGATGAACGTGATGGAGTAACACGCTGACTGCCGCATAGCGGGACATACCTATGAAAGCCAAACTCCTCATCGTCGACGACGATGCGGACATCGTCACTGTGCTGGAGGACCGGCTGGAAGCCTGGGGCTATACCACCGTCGTCGCGCGCGACGGGCAACAGGCCCTCGATCAGATCGAACAGGAAGCGCCGAATCTGATTCTGCTGGATCTCGATCTGCCCAAGCTCACCGGCATCGAAGTCCTCAAGCGGCTCTCGCACATCAAACACGTCGAAGATCTGCCCGTCATCGTCATGACGGCGCATGGATCGGTCAGCGCCGCCGTCGAGGCCATGAAAGAAGGCGCCTACGACTTCCTCACCAAGCCGCTCGATAAAGATCACCTCCTCATCGTCATCCGCAAAGCTCTGGAGCGCGACTCCCTCAAGCGTCAAGTCGCCTATCTGCGCTCTGAAGTCGACGGCCGCTATGCCAAGATTGTCGGCGCCAGTCCGTCGGTGCGATCCGTGGTGGAAGCGGCGCAGCGGGCGGCCCGGTCCGATGCCGGCGTGCTCCTGCTCGGCGAGAGCGGCACCGGCAAGGAACTCTTCGCCCGCTCCGTGCACCAATGGAGCCATCGCCATGCGATGCCGCTGGTGGTGATCAACTGTGTCGCGCTGACGGAAACGCTGCTGGAGAATGAACTCTTCGGCCACGAGCGCGGCGCCTTCACCGGCGCCGACCGGCAGCAGAAGGGCAAGCTGGAAATGGCGGATGGAGGAACGGTCTTCCTGGACGAAATCGGAGACATGTCGCTGCCGCTGCAGGCCAAGCTCTTGCGCGTCTTGCAAGACCGGGAGTTCCAGCGAGTCGGCGGGACCAAAACCGTCTCGGTGAATATCCGCATCATTGCCGCGACGAATAAGGATCTGCGGCACGCGGTCAAGGCCGGACAGTTTCGCGAGGACCTCTATTTTCGACTCAACGTCATCACCCTCACCCTGCCGCCCCTCAGGGAACGGCCTGACGACATCCCGGCGCTCGCGCAGTTTTTCTTGGAACGCCACGCCCGAGACGCCAAACGCCTGGGCATGACGATCAGCCAGGCCGCGATGGCGGCGCTCACGCGCTATCCCTGGCCGGGCAACATTCGGGAACTGGAAAATGTCATCTCACGAGCCGTGGTCTTGAGCCCGACGGAAGTGATTGAGCCGGATATGCTGGCGCTGGCTCCGGACGACGCGCAGGTAACCCAGCGTCACACACCAGGCCTGTTCTATCTTGACCTGCCCTATCACGAATCGATGGACCAACACAGCCGCCACATCATCGCGCGCGCCATTGAGCGGGCCGACGGGAATCAAACGAGAGCCGCCGAACATCTTCAGCTCCAACGCACCTATTTGGCCAGATTGATCAAACAGCAGCGAGACCGGCAGGAAGGGCGAGCGGAGAACGGAGGAGAGTCTCAGGGAATTTAGAGAAAATCAGACCGGGGGAAGGCGCCGATCTTCCAGCCGTAGCAAACCAGCCATTACGTCCCGCTCGGCCTGCCCATAGCGTTCCGGCGTCCCGACATCGGACCAGTACCCTTTCAGATCATAGCCCAACAGCGCTTCACCCCGCCCGATTGCCGCCACATAGGGGTCGATGATCGATGACGCCACTTCTCGTGGAATATCCCGCAACAGTCTGGAGTGTAGGATATGGATGCCGGCAAACATGCGCGGCTCCGTCGGCATCGTGGTGTCCGCCAGCCCCTTCCCATTGATCCGGACGATGCGATCGTCTGCTCCGACTTCGACCAATCCCCACTTCACCGCATCGGGGTCTTCCCGCAGAACGAGCGTCGCCAGAGCCTTGCGCTCCTGGTGAAAGGCGCAGAGCGCGGCCAGGTCCAAATCGAACAGCGTGTCGCCATTCAGAATGAGCACCGGCTCATTGGAGAAATAGCGTTCGGCCTGTTTGATCCCTCCCCCCGTCCCCAGGATGATGGGTTCATGCGAATAGAGCAGGCGCAAGCCGAATTGCGAGCCGGTCCCAAGCGTCTGCTCGATCATCGGACCCAGGTGGTGGAGGTTAATCACCACGTCGCGGAATCCATGATGCTTCAGCAGCAACAGGTTCCACACAATGAGCGGAGTCCCCGCAACAGGGAGCAGGGGCTTCGGAATCGTATTCGTGAGCGGCCGAAGGCGGGTTCCAAAACCCGCCGCGAGGATCATGGCTTTCATATGATTCCGACACAGGCAAGAGGCACGGGGCACGGGGCAAGGGACTGAGTTGTTCTTTTCATGATAAATCTACCCCCTCGCCTCTGGCCTCACACCTCTAGCCCTGCCATCACTGCAGTTCAGGCACATAGGGCGTGAGATGCTTGCGGAGCGGGGCGAGTTCGGGATAGCGCTGCAGATTGCGCTTCACATATCCCAGCACGCGGGGAATATCGGCGAGGAATTTGGGATTCCCCTTCACCTGATCGATGTACACAAACCGCCCGGCGGCTTTCATATTCCGTTGAATGCTGGTGAGGTCGAACAAGCGCCGGAAGGCCTCGCGGTTGGTCCAGACATGCCGATGCTCGGCCAATTGATCGAGGTAGTAATTCACCAGTTGATCCACCAGCGGCTCATCGAGGGCGATGTAGGCATCGCGCAGTAACGACGCCAAATCGTAGGTCGCCGGCCCCATCAGCGCGTCTTGAAAATCGATGACGCCGAG
Organism: Nitrospira sp.; assembly: GCA_040081095.1. Taxonomy (GTDB): domain Bacteria; phylum Nitrospirota; class Nitrospiria; order Nitrospirales; family Nitrospiraceae; genus Nitrospira_D. The sequence continues at coordinate 3,818 of JBEBHO010000273.1, read as the reverse complement.
ACGCAGTCCGTCGACCATCAGATTGCGCGAGTGATAGTCGCGATGCGTAAAGACTCGTGGCTGTCCCGCCAGATGCTCGGAAATCTTTTCGAACTCGCCGCGAATCGCCGTCCAGTCTTCGGACGCCATCGGTTTGTTCTGCCGCGCCACGATGCCGTACTCCAGGAAATGATCGAACTCCCACATGAGCAGCGGCACATCGAAACTCCGGTGAAACGCCAGACAGCCGGGATCGGCCGGCGAGCTCGCTTTCACCTGCATCTGAACCAGCACATTGATCGCCTGCTTATAGCGCGACTCCAGGCTTGGCGCGTCGGCGTCCCGCACCGCTTCGGCCAGCGTGAGATCGCCAAAGTCTTCGAGATAGAGCAGTCCGGCGGCATGGTCATAGTGATGCAGCGTCGGGACCGACACCCCAGCCTTCCCGAGATGCGACAGAATATTGAGGAAGGGCAGCTCGGTGATCTGATGCATCGCGCCGCTGACCGCTTCTTCCGATTGCTTAAACCCTTCAGGCTCGGCCAATTGCATGAGAATGACCGAATGGGGCGGGCCACCGGCCAAGACCGCGCGGAAGTACCGCCGGTTCGAGGCATCTCCAGGCAACGGCTGAAGCTCCCGCAAGACCAGACCGGGACTCAGCCGCGATTCGATGGTGCGGGCAACGAGTGCTTGATCAGGAGGTGTGAGCGGCCCCTTGGGCGGAGCAGGGTTCGAAGTAGTCATACGCGGCGGATTATACCGAGTGGTCCAGAGGTTGTCACGAAGACAGCGCGAATCTGTCACCGTGGGCGGGCGTGGTCAATACATGTCACAGCCCACCTCGTCCCGAATAGCCGGCGCACCGCGACAGCACCTACCGCCGATCCCGTGGCATCAGCCAGCCAATCCTGCCAGCTCGATTCGCGGAGCGGCACAAACAGTTGATGGATCTCGTCCGTGACTCCATAGAACGATGCGGTCAGGATGGCGAGGAACAACGCGCGGGTGGCGAGCGCCTCACCCGCCCCCCAGCGGAATGCTCGATAGCACAGTCCGCCAAGTCCGGCGTATTCCATGGTATGCAACACCTTGTCATTCAGCGCTCCAAACAACGACGGCAGATCTTCATCCGGATGGGATTGCGCCGACAGGTAGAAAATCAATCCGGCATAGCCGGCCACCGGCCCCCAATAGAAAATGATTCGTCTCCAGTCTGCCTGTGCGCCATGGCTCATCACGATACAAACTCCTCCGTTCGTTGCGCGTGCCGTACCCCTATGACATACTTTAAAAAATACGAGAAAGCACGTCTCCATGAAGAACGTTCACGTTTGCTTTGTTTGGCACATGCACCAGCCGTACTACACCGACCCGATTGCGGGCACGGCGAGTATGCCCTGGGTGCGCCTCCATGCCACCAAAGCCTATTTCGACATGGCCTATCTGCTGGAAAAGTTTCCGGCGGTGAACGCCACGTTTAACTTCACGCCGTCATTGTTGCTCCAGCTCCAGGAAATCGGCGACGGCACCGTGCGCGATCTCTTTCTTGAACGGGCCCAACGCCCGGCCGCCGAGTTGACGCCGGAGGAACAGGCCTTCCTCATCCGCCATTTCTTCTCCGCCAACTGGGCCACCATGGTGCGCCCCTTCGCCCGCTATCACGAACTGCTCGTGAAGCGCGGCTCCGATGTGTCGGGGCCGGATCTCGCCAAGGTCGCCCGCCAGTTTTCGACGCAGGATTTTCTGGACTTGCAGGTTTGGCACAACCTGGCCTGGTTCGGGTATGGCCCGCTCCAGCGCTATCCGCGCCTCGTTGCGCTCCGCAATAAGAATCGAAACTTCACTGAAGAAGACAAACACGAAATCCTCGCCTTGCAGCGTGTCGCCATTCAGGAAATTGTCCCGCTCTACCGCCGGCTGCTCGACCGGGGCCAGATTGAACTTACCACCACGCCGTTTTTCCATCCGATCATGCCGCTCGTCATCGACACGGACATTAACCGGCGCGCGCGCCCCGATCTTCCTCTGCCTTCACGCTTTCGCGCACCGGAAGATGCGGAAACGCAACTCCAGCGGGCGGTCGACTTTCACCGCAAGACCTTCGGCCAGCCTCCCGTCGGACTGTGGCCGTCGGAAGGCTCCGTCTGCCCCGAGCTCTTGCCGCTCGTCCATCAGACCGGACTGCGCTGGCTGGCGACCGACGAAGGCGTCTTGGCCCGCTCATTCGAGTTGAGCGACCGGCCATGGCATCGGCATACGGACCTCTACCAGCCTTATCGGGCGGGAGAGCCGGGACAAGATGTCACAATGGTCTTTCGCGACCGCGATATCTCCGATGCCTTCGGATTCGTGTATCACAAGACCAATCCGGATTCGGCCGCCGACGATGTGCTCCGCCGCCTCAGGAATATCATTCACAACGCGCCACAAGAACACGTGCTCATCCCCATCATTCTGGATGGGGAGAATCCCTGGGAGCATTACCATGACGGCGGCGAGCACTTCCTGTCCCGGCTCTACCGCGCCTTCACCGCACATGAATTGGATCAAGAGCATGCGGTCCACCTGACGGCTTCCACCATGACCGAAGGCATTGCCGCCGTCCCGCCGACGCAGCACCTGCCCTCTCTCCATTCAGGGTCCTGGATCAACCAGGACTTCAAGATCTGGATCGGGCATCAGGAAGACAACCGCGGCTGGGATCTCCTCGGTCATACCCGCACACGTCTCGTGGAAGTCGCCCCGACATTATCGGCGGACCGTGCAGAGGCGGCCTGGCAGGAACTCTATGCCGCCGAAGGGAGCGACTGGTTCTGGTGGTACGGCGACGATTTCGACACCGACTATAAGCAGGAGTTCGATCGGCTCTTCCGCACCCACTTGCGCAACGTCTGGCTCTTCATGGGCCTCACTCCGCCCGATCGCGTGAACCAACCCATCTGCATGCTGACTCAGCAGGCCGCAGCGGATCGAATCACGCAGCCCGTGTCCATGCTCGCGCCCACCATCGACGGCCTGGTCACAAACTTTTTCGAGTGGCGCGGCGCCGGCACCATCACCACCCAGCCGCCGCTGGGCGCCATGTGGAAAGCCGAGGGATTGTTCACCGCCATCTACTTCGGCTGGAGCCAAGACCATCTGCTCCTGCGGCTCGATCCGGATGAAGCCGCACAGCCGAGACAAAACGGATTGGGCATGGAGATCACGATCCACGGACCGCACGATAATTTCCGCCTGTCCTGTTCCTTGGCCCCTTCAGGGCCGGATCACTTCACGCTCTTCCAACAGGGCCAATTGGACACCTGGCATGCCATCGGTCCCTATCACTCAATCTGCCGCCGCACCATCTTGGAACTGGCCATCCCCATAAAGGACCTCCATCTTGAACCGGGACAAGACGCGTACATGAGCCTTGTGATTCAGGAACATGGATTAGAAGTAGCCCGCTACCCGCATCACGCGCCGGCCGCGCTGACAGTGCCCGGACCTGAGTTTGAAGCAAGCCTATGGCGAGTATAGACGCGGTGACGCGTGATGAGTTGGGAAACGCACGAATGACCGCAGCCATAACGCATGACGTTTCACGAGTGACGATTGACGGAGGAAGACATGCCTGATTTACGACGCGATCCCATCGTCGGCCGCTGGGTAATTATTTCGACCGAACGCAACGGCCGGCCGCATGACTTTGCGCAGCTGCAACCGGCGAAGCCGATCTCCACGGCGATCTGTCCCTTCTGCCCTGGGCAGGAACGGCTGACACCGAAAGAAATCATGGCCTATCGGCCGCAGCCCGGCGAACCGAACTCGCCGAACTGGACCGTGCGCGTCATTCC
>JBEBHO010000195.1:0-5338 GCA_040081095.1 Nitrospira sp. | reverse complement strand
GTTCATCCATGGTCGTTCCGTGTCCTGTTAATCCTCGTCCGCTCCGGCTGTGGTCGGTGCCAAGAGCGCGCCGGCCATCTTTCTCTTCAAATACGCTTCGATAAAATCATCCAGATCGCCATCCATGACCGCCGCGACGTTGCCGGTTTCATGGGCCGTCCGGTGATCCTTCACCATTTGATAGGGCTGGAAGACATAGGAGCGAATCTGACTGCCCCAGCCGATTTCTTTTTTCTCGCCGACGATGGCGTTGAATTCCGCCTCTTTTTTCTTCACTTCCACTTCATAGAGGCGGGCCTTCAAAATCTTCATCGCGCCGTTGCGATTCTGGAGCTGCGATCGCTCGTTCTGGCATTGCACCACAATGTTGGTCGGGATATGCGTAATCCGGATCGCCGTCTCAACCTTGTTGACGTTCTGGCCGCCGGCACCGCCGGCTCGAAAGGTGTCGATGCGTAATTCTTTGTCGTCGATGACGACGTCGATGTCTTCATTGACCTCAGGATACACGAAGACGGAGGCGAAGGACGTATGCCTCCGCTTGTTCGCATCGAATGGAGAAATTCTGACCAGGCGATGGACGCCGGCTTCGGCCTTCAAATAGCCATAGGCGTAGGGACCGGTCACAGAGATGGTCACGCTCTTAATGCCGGCTTCATCGCCGTGCAGCAGATCCAGGGTTTCAACTTTGAACTTTTTGGTTTCGGCCCAGCGGACATACATGCGCAGGAGCATCTGCGCCCAGTCCTGCGACTCGGTGCCGCCGGCGCCGGGATGAATGGCCATGATCGCATTGTTGGAATCGAGCTCTCCGGAGAGGAGCATTTCGACGCGGAGCGCGGCCAGGGTTGTTTCAAGGCGGTGCAGCTCCGTCGTCAGTTCCTGCTCGAGCGAGGCATCGGGGCCTTCTTCTGCGAGTTCCAACATGGCCTGGAGATCGCCGAGTTTCGTCTCGATCTCGCGCCACTGATTCAATTCGCGCTCAAGCGTGACTTTCTTCCTGCTGGTCGAGGCCGCCGCTTTCGTGTCGTTCCAGAATGTCGGAATGGCCATCTTGGCCTCGAGCTCTTCGAGCTCCGCCGTCATGCGAGCGAGGTCAAAGATGCCCCCGTAGTTCCGAGACTTGCTCTCCGACCGTCTGCACGCGGCTCCGCACCTCTTCTAACATGACAAGTGTCCTTTCGACTTACACTGGGGTGATAGCGGTCGTGCCGTGCACCGGCTCCTTCGGACGGAGCAGGCTGATCAGGCACAACAGCGCGCAGATTACCACACAGCCGTAGGCAAACACATCCCCGTAGCGGCTGTAGAAGGTGTGTGGCTGCCAGACCGGAATAGTCGCCTGCACGGCTTCTTCCGTGAAGAGCCCGGTCGCATGCAGGATGCGTCCGTAAGGATCGATGGCGCCGGTGATGCCGGTATTGGCGGAGCGAGCGAAGGCCAGGTGGTTTTCCACCGAACGGAAGACCACCATGGAGAAATGTTGCGCGGGGGCCGAGGAGTTTCCGAACCACCCGTCATTGGTAACGGTCACCAGAAATTCAGCGCCGTTGACGGCGAGTTGCCGGACCAGATCGGGAAAGATGATTTCGTAACAAATGGCCACGCCGAACTTCAGGGGGCGCGATGGAACCGCCGTGCCGTCCTCAAGGATGGTTGCCTTAGGAATCAGCGACATCGTGGTTCCGCCGGGGCCAGCCTCGAAATCACCGATGCCTTCGACGAGCTTATCGAGGAAGAACAGCAACGACGACTTCAGCGGAATGTATTCCCCGAACGGGACTAAGTGATGTTTGTCATACCGGCCCAAGATGGTTCCGTCAGCCGCCAAGAGATAGGCGCTGTTCAATAGGTAGGGCCGGCGATCCGGATAGAAGCGCAACGCCGGACTGCCGAAGAGGATCGGCGCGTTGGCCCTGTCGGCCAGCGCCATCAGTTGGAGCTGATAATCTTTTTCGCGCTCGAAAATAAATGGGGTGGCGGCCTCCGGCCAGACGATCAGATCGGTGCGGTTGCCCAATTGGCCTGTCAGACGATCGAAGCGTTGCATGGTCTCGTCGCGATAGGCGACGTCCCATTTCACGGCCTGATCGATATTGGGTTGGACCAGTCCCACGGTGATCGAACTCTTGGGCGGCGTGCGGCCGGATGCAGCGAGGAGTGATTCCCCGTACCCGTAGGTCAGCACCATGAGGAGAGTCGTGATCGTCGCGAGTTCCCACGGGAGCTTCTTCGGGTGAAACCCGCGAACAAACGGCATGAGCCAGAGCCACAGCTCCGCAAGCGTGAGGTTGACCAAAATAATCAGGAAAGAAACCCCATACACGCCAAGATGGTCAGCGACCTGTATCAGCTCAAGCTCACGATATTGGGAATATCCCAACAGGCTCCAGGGAAATCCCGAAAAGGCGTAGGTACGGAGAAGTTCAAGGGACACCCAGACACAGGGGGAGAAAAAGATTCCGTAGCGTGGTAAGAATTCGCGCAGCCAGACGACCGCCCAACTATAGATTCCGACATAGAGTCCGAGATAGGCTGTGAGCAATAGGAGAATGGCATAGCTGATGGGAAGAGGCACTTTGCCGTAGGTGGTCATGGCGGTCACGACCCAGGCCATGATGCCGGTGAATCCAATGGTGCCGGTCAGACATCCAATCCAAAAGGCGCGGCGTCTCGTAGATGAACTCAGGGCAAAATGGAGGGGAATCATGGCGACCCAGGCGAGCAGGCCGAGATCGAATTTCGGGAAGCAGAAGGGAAGCAGGAGCCCGCTTAGGCAGGCAAGAGTGAGCTGGCGCGCACGAGTTCGATCCATCGTGCGGTACCATAACGAAAGCAATTTCGACTTGCAAGGGAACGGGCGAGTGGCCAGCCTGATGCCTGTGGCGTGCGCGAGTAGGCTGCTGATGGCCATGGCCCTCGTTGTCGGTCTGTCGGGAACCGCGCAGGCGCAGTCTGATGAGCCCCAGACACTCGGTCATCAGGTCTCGGGAAAATTTATTCGCGGGGTGGTCAATCTTTCGACCGGGTGGGTCGAGGTGCCACGACAGATTTATGAAGTCGGCACGAATGAAGGCTGGGTGCGTGGTATTCTGCGCGGGCCGTTCGACGGGATCGGGATGTTTTTTGCTCGGACGGTCGCCGGCGTGGTCGAGGTCGCGACGTTTCCGGTCCCGTTGCCGACGTATAAGCCGATGCTGACACCGGCGTATGCGTGGGAATCCGAGGATCCATCCGACGTGATGGCGGCTGACAGGAAGAAGTAGACACAGGACATATTCGAGGGGAGCGCATGGACGAGTTGAATCAAACCCGCAGGATACGCATCACACCATTCTCAAAACCGGCCGTTGCACCAGTGGATGACCCAGCGATATGGATGGGCGGAGAAGCTTCCGTGGGGACTCAGGCCAGGCGGCATGTCCGCCAGACTGAGCGGGACACACCAGGTCTCGCTCTCACGATTCTCGGTCTCACGTTTCTCGGCGGCCTTGCCTTGGGAACCGTTGCGTCCTCCCTTCTGCGAAAAGCGCGGGGGTAGTTTCCCCAGCCATCCTCTTATTTCTTCCGCTCCGGCTGCTGGTGGGTCCAGTGGTCGGTGGAGCCGGCTGTCGATTGATAGGCCTGCCCGAATCCCAGCACCAGGTGAGCGTCCTGTAAGCGCAGTTCCCACAGCGAAAAGTCCGCAAATCCGAACATCATCGCAGATTTGGGGAATCGTGTGAGATAGCGCTCCTTGACCCCGGCATACGCGGGCGCGTCTGCTGCCAGAATCACGGCTGTGCCTTGCAGGTTCATTCTGCGTAAGGCCAGAGGGTTCTTCTCTGGGTGATCGGGTTCAGAGAGAAACAGCGACACGTGCGGGTCCAGAAGCAGATGCTGAGTGTGCAGAGCCAGTTGACTGAGGTGCAGATAGGCCCGCGTCCAATTTTCGCCCAGCACATAGGGCACATGCGAGCCGAAAGGTTTTCCGTTGCGCAGGGTGAGAAGTACGCCGGTGCGCACCTCCTGTGCCAGGGTCGTCCAAGCCTCTCGCACGGCGTCATTCGTCATCGACTCCGTCATGATCCATTCCCTCTCGTATCCACAGTCGAACCATTTGATACTAATCCTATCGGCATCGGCTCGTCATCTCTTGATGATGAGCCACACGGAGCGAAGCGCGGTTGCTTTCGGATGACGGGCGGGGATGTCGCCGTCAAGAAGGATGTGAGCCTGATCCAGCCGATTGACATGCTTTCTGACACAGCGTAGAGCAGATGAACATCGCAGGGAGTTCTATGGGTGACGTGTACCTTTCGTGAGAGGAGAACACGATGAAGAATGTCGAACTGACCGTCGAGGGAACAATTCTGACGATGAAAGTCGATCTATCGAAAGAGTTTGGCCCTTCTTCGTCCGGAAAAACGATCATCGTTGCCTCAACAGAAGGTAATGTGACGATCCCGGGCCGTGAAGAGAAAGTCGGATTAAACGTCTATCGCAAGAAATAGCCGATTGCATCTCTGAGAGCTGAACAACCCTGCCGGAACGAGAGGCTGTGGTCTCTCGTTGTCCATCAATAAGCGCCGCGATAAATACCCCACATTTCCATGATATTCGACCGGTTTCTCCACAGTGGGATGGCACTGCTGTGCATAAGTAGAGATTGGATGGGACTATTCGGCTCTATTGTAAATCGGTCCGGTCGGAGGAACGGCCAATGATTCATGGCTGCCCAGGGATTGTGGAAAAGAAAAAGAATCATCCGTCAAGCCGCAAAATGTTGGGGGTCGGCAGATTGAGGCACAATGCCTATTTATTAGGCAATCTGCTCGTGAGACTGTTCAAATCAGCCATTTGAACGACGGCAACACACTCATGCACAGAGTTATCCACAGAAGCTGGGGAGTCTTCTTCGTGCAGGCTATTTGAGTGAGGATTTAAAGTGGAAGTGGTTGGTTTTTGAGGAGTCTCACAGATTCACTCGCCCTCTCAGCCGGGAAGGCTGCGTTGTGAAATAATTTTTCTCTGCACATGGAATTATTTTTTTCAGGCTTCAACAAAAATATCGTCCTCGACTGTTTCGGCCCTTGCTATTTTTGAAACGTGTTTCTCAAGGGCGAAAGGGGAAGATCATTGCACCGTCTGGCTGACAGGGCTCGAAATACATGTCGCATGCGCGTTCTGAAGAGAGCTCTTGACTCACTCAGACCGCGGGCCTAGTCTAACTCTGTGGGGGGAGTTAACGCCCCGGGGGAATATGGTTCATAAGGGGGTTGAGTGTGAGAGCGGTGTGCAGGACCAGCTTGTACTGGGAAGCCTAATGCTCTCCCGAGATCTCCGTCGTACCTACTAA
>JBEBHO010000364.1:0-5363 GCA_040081095.1 Nitrospira sp. | reverse complement strand
CAGTCCGATGACGAAGCAATTCGGATAGACTTCGCCGGTCCGGTCCATCACTTCCTGCTCCGATCGCGAGACCCACATGGCGCCGTTTCCCGGCACGGACTTGTAGAGACCGCGCTTGTGGAGCAGGTCCACAACGATGGCATCGTGTCCGGTGGCATCCACCACGATCTTGCTTTCCAATGCGATGGGATCGACGTGAATGATATCGTGGCCGGCCATCTCGGCGGTGGTGTTGTTCACCACAATGCCTTCGAGGATGCCGTCCTTCCTCAAAATGAGATCGACGACACGGGTAAGGTTAAGGATCTTCGCGCCCCCGCGATAGGCGGCGGCGACGAGCGCGCCCGTCGCATGCGGAGGGTCGACCATGTACATCCCCTCGCACTCCGTGATCTTCTTGCAGGGGACGCCGATTTCTTCGAGGATTTCATTGGCCGGTTCGCAGATGGTGGCTTTGTTCATGAGGTAGCCGCCATGCCAGAAGCCGCCGCCGAGTGCGAGGCTCTGCTCAACGACGAGGGTACGGAAGCCCATCTTCGCCAGATCGTGGGCGCAAATCAGGCCGGAAGGCCCGGCGCCGACGATGATGACGTCGCTCTCGATGAGTGAATCGAACTCTTTATAGTATTCTCGCGCGATCTGTCTTGTGATGTCGCGTTCGCGTAACGGAGCTGGTGTTGGCTTTGCCATGACTTCTTCTCCCTCGACGGCTGCTGAAAATGGCCTCTGGCTTCGTTCTCGGCTCGCCCAATCCTCAACGTACCCCTGAGGGTACGCCTCCGGGTTGGTCTCTCCTGCGGCCTCGCCGGAGGACCATTTTGAGCAGCCTTATCTATAAATTTCAGAGCCGGATTTCTTGAATTCTTCCGACTTTTCCTTCATGCCGATTTGAATCGCTTTCTGCTCATCCACCTGTAGTTGGGCGGCATAGTCACGCACGTCCTGCGTGATCTTCATCGAACAGAAATGCGGCCCGCACATCGAACAGAAGTGCGACACCTTCGCCGCATTATCCGGGAGTGTCTCGTCGTGGAAATCCTTGGCTGTGTCGGGATCGAGCGAGAGGTGGAATTGATCCTCCCACCGGAACTCGAAGCGGGCTTTTGACAGGGCGTTGTCCCTGACCTGGACGCCAGGATGTCCTTTGGCTAGATCGGCGGCGTGCGCGGCAATCTTATAGGTGATGACGCCGGTCTTCACGTCTTCGCGGTCCGGCAATCCCAGGTGTTCTTTGGGCGTGACGTAGCAGAGCATCGCGCAGCCGTACCAGCCGATCATCGCCGCGCCGATCCCTGACGTAATGTGGTCGTAGCCCGGTGCAATGTCAGTCGTCAGCGGGCCGAGGGTATAGAAGGGCGCCTCATGGCATTCCTTCAGCTGCTTCTCCATGTTGACCTGAATCATGTGCATGGGCACGTGGCCGGGACCTTCGATCATGACCTGGACATCGTGCTTCCACGCGATCTTGGTCAACTCGCCCAGCGTTTCGAGCTCGGCAAACTGGCCTTCGTCGTTCGCGTCGGCAATGGAGCCGGGGCGTAACCCGTCGCCCAGGCTGAAGGAGACATCGTAGGCCTTCATGATTTCGCAGATCTCTTCAAAGTGGGTGTAGGTGAAGTTCTCTTGATGATGCGCCAAACACCACTTGGCATGGATCGATCCGCCGCGTGACACGATGCCGGTCATGCGCTTGGCCGTCATCGGCACGTACGCCAGCCGGACGCCGGCGTGGATGGTGAAGTAGTCGACGCCCTGCTCGGCCTGTTCGATGAGCGTATCGCGGAAGATTTCCCAGGTCAGGTCTTCGGCTTTGCCGTTCACTTTTTCGAGGGCCTGATAGATCGGGACGGTGCCGATCGGGACCGGCGAATTGCGAATGATCCATTCGCGGGTCTCGTGGATGTTCTTGCCGGTCGAGAGGTCCATCACGGTGTCGGCGCCCCAGCGGATCGACCAGATCATCTTTTCGACTTCTTCTTCGATCGAGGAAGCGACGGCGGAGTTGCCGATGTTCGAGTTGATCTTCACCAGGAAGTTGCGGCCAATGATCATCGGCTCGGTTTCCGGGTGATTGATGTTGGCGGGGATGATTGCCCGGCCTCGCGCCACTTCATCGCGCACGAATTCCGGCGTGATGACCTTCGGAATGGTGGCGCCCCAGGCCTGTCCGGGGTGTTGCGCGATGCCGCCGCCATGCCCGTTGCGGGAGGCGAGTTCACGCGCCACTTCGCGGGACTGGTTTTCTCTGATGGCGATGAATTCCATCTCCGGCGTCACGATACCTTTGCGGGCATAGTGAATCTGAGTCACGTTCTGCCCGGCTTTGGCGCGGAGCGGCTTGCGGATATGCTGGAACCGCAGTTCATCCAGTTTTTGGTCGGCCTTGCGCATCCGGCCATATTGGGAGGAGACGTCCGAGAGTTCTTCGACATCCGCCCGGTCCAGCACCCACTGACGGCGGAGCGGGGCGAGCCCGGCGCGCGCGTCGATGGTGACGGAGGGATCGGTATAAGGACCGGAGGTATCGTAGATCGTGATGGGTTCGTTGGGAGTCGGCGCGCCGCCGTTCATGGATTTAGTCGGGCTGAGGCTGATTTCCCGCATCGGCACGCGCACGCCGGGATGGGCGCCGCTGACGTGGATCTTGCGCGACGCGGGGAAGGGCGCGGTCGTCAATATGGCTGCGGGCTTCGCTGTATCCTGGCCGTTCGATCCGTTCGTAGTACCCATGGGGACTCCCTTCCTCTCTATCGATATGGGCGGAGTGCGTGATGCAAAAAAAAACCGCACCTGACAGGAGGGGTGCGGCTGAAAGTCGTTCCGGTGGTCCGGCGACGTGTCCGCTTCCCTACGCTGGTATTACCCAGGTCAGGTTGTGAGGGTCGTCCGATCATTCGGACTCTCAGCCTGATGGCCCCCCTAGCTATGAAAAGATCGTATGCTCGGCCCCCGTCGTTGTCAACGGGCTAATAGGCCTACCGGGCCGCTAGGCCTTCTTCACCGAGAAGGTTCATGGAAGGTTCGTTGATTGTGGGGTGGGGCTAACGTAGAATCCACCCTTCAGGATTATTGCTGAGGTCTCTGTGAAAACAACCGCAACTGAACCTAGACCGATTACTGACTACCAGGGCGTATCGTCCGAGGAGCTGTTCCGCCGTACGGCGGAGGCGAAGCGTGCCCTCGGAGATCGGGTCATGATCCTGGGGCATAACTATCAGCGGGACGAAGTCATTGAGCACGCTGATTTTCGCGGCGATTCGCTGTTGCTCTCGAAGCTGGCGGCGGAACGTTCCGAGCGTCCTTATATTGTGTTCTGCGGTGTCCATTTTATGGCGGAGACGGCGGATATCCTGAGCCGGTCGAAGCAAACGGTGATTTTGCCTGACATGGCTGCCGGTTGTTCCATGGCGGATATGGCGGCGATCGAGCAGGTCGATCAATGCTGGGAGACGCTGGGGCGCATTCTGCCGGTCGAAGAGACGGTGATGCCTGCCGTGTACGTAAATTCCGCTGCGGTTCTGAAAGCCTTTTGCGGCGAGCATGGCGGCATTACCTGCACGTCATCCAATGCTCGGGCGGTCATTGAATGGTGCTGGGCGCGCCGTGAAAAGATTCTCTTCTTTCCCGACGAGCATTTGGGCCGCAACACGGCTAATAAGATGGGGTTGCCCCGCGAGCAGATGATCGTCTGGGATCCCTTTCAGCCGAACGGCGGCAATACGCGCGAAGCGATCCAGCGTGCGAAACTGATTCTCTGGAAGGGCCACTGCAGCGTGCATCAGATGTTTCAGCCGGTCCATATCGACAATTTCCGGAAGCAGTTTCCGGACGGCAAGGTAATCGTCCATCCGGAATGCCATGAGGATGTCGTCAACAAGGCCGATCTTTCCGGATCAACCGAGTTCATCATCAAGACCGTGACGGCGGCGCCGGCCGGCACCGCCTGGGCGGTCGGGACAGAGCTGAATCTGGTGAATCGCTTGAAGCGCGACCTGACGGATAAGAAGGTCTTCTTCCTCTCGTCGACCGTCTGCCAATGTGCCACCATGTTCCGCATCGACGGTGCGCACTTGTGCTGGGCCATGGAAAACCTCGCCGACGGTCATGTGGTGAACCATATTGTGGTTCCTGACGAAGATAAGCGGTGGGCGAAGATTGCGCTCGACCGCATGATGTCTGTTAGCTAGTTAGCACTGGTGCCGCCCCCCTTCCTTCCGGTATATTCACCCGTCAATTCACTTGGAATGACCTGGCGTCTGCTCTATTGCTATGGATTACAAAGCGACACTCAATCTGCCGAAAACTGATTTCCCGATGAAGGCGAATTTGCCGCAGCGGGAGCCGGAGATGCTCGCCTGGTGGGCGCAGGAGAAGCTCTATGAGCAGATCCAGGCGGCCGGTCAGGGGCGGCCCCGCTATGTGCTGCACGATGGGCCTCCCTATGCCAACGGGCGCATTCACATCGGTCACGCACTGAACAAGATTCTCAAAGACATCATCGTGAAGTCCAAGACGATGGCGGGTTTCCAGGCTCCCTATGTGCCGGGCTGGGACTGTCACGGTTTGCCGATCGAACATCAAGTGATGAAGGAACTGGGCGACAAGAAGAAAGACTTGGACACCCCGGCGATTCGCAAGCTCTGCCGCGAATATGCCGAGAAGTATGTTGCGATTCAGCGCGAGGAGTTTCAGCGGCTCGGCGTATTGGGCGAGTGGCAGCAGCCCTATCTCACCATGACACCCGCTTATGAAGCGTCGATCATTCGCGAGTTCGGAAAATTCGTGGAGCGCGGCGGGGTCTATAAAGGCCTGAAGCCGGTGCTGTGGTGCACGCAGGATCAAACCGCCCTGGCGGAAGCGGAAGTCGAATACGACAACCACACCTCGCCATGGGTGTACGTGAAGTTCCCGGTGGTGACGTCGCCATCGGTGCTCAGCAAGACATTTCCCGGCATCGCCTTTCCTGACGGCATCAAGTCGGTCTCGGTCGTCATCTGGACCACGACACCCTGGACGCTTCCGGCCAATCAGGCGGTCTGTCTCCATCGCGATTTCGACTACGCGTTCGTGCAGGTCGGCGATGAACTGCTGATCGTGGCCGAAAAGCTGTTGGAGAGCGTGGCGAAGGAGTGCAAGCTCGAAAGCTATCGGGTCATCGGGGTGAAAAAGGGCGGAGAAGGTTTCGAAGGCCTGGAAACGCAACGTCCGCTCACGACCGGCTTATCTCCGATTCTGCTCGGCGATTTTGTGACGTTGGAGCAAGGAACCGGCTGCGTGCATATCGCGCCTGGCCACGGGATGGAAGACTACATCCTGGTCCTGAACCATAACGCGAGCGCGTCGGTCGGTGAGAAGCTGGAGAT
>JBEBHO010000048.1:0-19535 GCA_040081095.1 Nitrospira sp. | reverse complement strand
ACTGGCGGGATTGAAACTGGCCATGACCGTCGTCGTCACACCAACTCCGGCGAAACTCCCGAAGGCGAGAGAACCCAAGTTGCGCGCGAGCCAATCCAATAAATCCGTGCAAGGAGAGCGAGCGGCGGCATCAAGCGCTCAGCCTGCCGTGTCATCGGAACGGATCATTCCGGCCCTGCACCGGCTGCCTGATGAGCGAAACGGCCGTGGTCCTACACACATCACCGTGCAACCCGGTGACACACTGTGGGATCTGGCCAGACAGCACCACACCACAATTGAGGCACTCCGCATGGCCAATGCGTTGTTGGGCGACCATGTACTGGTGGGAAGAGAGTTAAGACTACCGTGATAGTGTCCCACGATAGTGTCACGACAGTGCTCATCCGCCGCGGTACAATGACGACGTCAGATGCCGCACGTTTGCACGAGCGGACGCAAGGCTCCGCTATCAAGATTCAAAAACTGTTACTGGAAGAGGGATTGCTGTCGGAATCCGGACTCGCCGAAGTGCTGGCTGAGCAACACGCGGCGCCGTACCGCTCACTTGAGCAGTATCGCGTCGATTTTGACGCCTTCTCATTCATTCCCGTTGACTGGATGCGGCAACATTGCTTTGTTCCATTAGAGATCCGGGAGGGGCGGCTCACGATCGCGGTGCCCGATCCTTCAGATTTGAAGACGCTCGATCTGCTGGATCGACTCCTCGACCACGAATTGATCATTACGGTCGCTCCACGATCCGCGATTCTGGACTCTCTCAAGGAAAGCGAACGCAATAGTCAGGTCGTCGCCCGTGTGAACGACGAGTTCCGTCCCGTGCTCATCCAAGAGAACGAGCAAGGAGAAGAGGTTCTCTCGCACGAAAAGGTCAGTCAGGATCAAAGTCCGATCGTGCGCTTGGTGGATACGCTGGTGATGAATGCACTCCAGAAACGTGCCAGTGACATCCACATTGAACCGGCCGATGGTGTCACGGAAATCAAATATCGCATCGACGGCGTGCTCTACCTGGCGATGGAGCCCTTGGATCTGCGCTTTCATAACCCCGTCGTCTCGCGCATCAAAGTGATGTCGGAGCTCGATATTGCGGAGCGTCGTGTGCCGCAAGATGGCCGCTTCAAGCTGCGTATCGAGAAGCGCACGATCGATTTTCGCGTCTCGATGATTCCCAGTGCCTATGGGGAATCCGTCGTCATTCGGATTTTGGCCAAGGAAGAGTTCACGTCGGGGAAGAAAGGGCTGCATCTCGATTCGTTGGGGTTGAAGAAAGAGGATCTCGCACGTTTTCGCCGCGCCATCACGGCGTCGTACGGGATGGTCTTAGTCACCGGTCCGACTGGGAGTGGCAAGACGACCACGCTGTATGCCGCGCTCAATGAAGTGAACACGAAAGAAGATAAAGTCATCACCATCGAGGACCCGGTGGAGTATCAGTTGAAGGGGGTGGTGCAGATACCAGTGAACGAGAAGAAGGGCCTGACGTTTGCGCGTGGCCTGCGGTCTATTTTACGCCACGACCCGGATAAGATCATGGTGGGAGAAATTCGCGATGCCGAGACCGCGCAGATCGCCATTCAGTCGGCGCTGACCGGCCACTTGGTGTTTTCGACCGTGCATGCCAATAATGCCTTTGACGTCATCGGCCGGTTTGTGAATATGGGGATTGAGCCCTACAATTTCGTCTCGTCCTTGAATTGCATCATGGCACAGCGCTTAGTCCGAAAGCTCTGCGAATCCTGCAAGATACCCATCTCAGTGGGGCCGGAGCACTGTCGCGAAGCCGGCTTTGAACCGGAGCTGTTTCTCGGGCAGGTCCTCTATGGGGACAAAGGCTGTGTGGACTGCCACGGGCTTGGGTTTCGCGGGCGGCATGCGATCACCGAATTCTTGCCGGTGACGGAAACGATCAAAGATCTCATCCTCGAAAAGCGGCCGCCGTCAGAGATACGCAAAGCCGCGCTGGCTGCAGGTATGACCAGCTTGCGCGAGGCCGGCATTGCCAAGATTCTAGCGGGGGAGACGACGATGAAAGAAGTGAACCGGATGACCTTTCTGGGGTAACCAATTCATGTGGTCACTTTTTCCCGTTCATAAGCCCCGGATCGGCATCAGTATCCGGGCCCACCGGCTGGAACTGGTCGAGGTGCGGCATCGGTGGAGGCGCCCCCCGGTGGTCCGCCGGCTGGTCTCGCGGCCATTGCCTGCCGGACTGGTTGCGCCATCCCCAACAGCCGCCAATTTGACGATTTACGAGACGGTCGTTCAGGAGCTCCGAGCCCTCTGCGAGGGAGTGCGTGATCGGACCGTTGCCGTGGATCTTCCCCTGGCTGCGGGCACGTTCGCGCTGTTTCACTTTGAGACCTTTCCGCAGTCGCGCGAGGAACAGGACGCGTTGGTGAAGTGGCGATTTCGCCAAGACGAGCATGTCACGGCGACGGATCTCCACGTCGTCTCCCAGGTCTTTGCCGGTCAGCGGGAGGGGAATGTCCCTGCGCCTGTGTCCGTCTTGGCGGTTGCGATCCGGCAGAGCCTCCTCTCCCAATACCACCGGCTCTGTGACGATGCAGGGTTATTGCCCGTCTCCATGGGCTTTTCGACGCTGCACCTGCTTGAGCTGTATCGACGGGCGATGCCAGCACACGCGGACGTCTTCTTTGCGCATCGCACTGCCGAAGCGATGATCGTCGTGGCCCTTCGGCACGGAAGGCCCAGTCTGTTGCGCGTGAAGCCACTCCGTCGAACGACGGTTGACCTGAAACCAGAACTGCTCACGACACTCCAGTATTTTCATAGCCAATCCCTGCACCGATGTTCCTCTGGCAACGTAGCCCGCACCGTTCTCTATGTGTTGGATGACACGGCGGTCGCTCGCCGCGCCGAAGCCTCGGCAGCGACCGAGGTATGGACTCCAACGGACGATCCTGATTGGGCCGTCGAGATGATTCCGGTGACATGGTCGATGGCCCCTCTATCATCGAGTGCGGTGGAGATTCCTGATGTCCCCCCATTCGGTGCGTTGGCTGGAGTGGTGGCGTCATGAGGCAGGGATGACATCTCCAACGGTCTTTTCGCGTCGAGCGGTGGGTCCTGCCATTCCGCCGATCCGTCTCTCCGTGGCGCCCGAGACGATCCGTCTCATTCGACTTCTGCAATGGGCGCTATTGGGGATCACGGGCCTGGCGTGGGCGCTCGCTGGGTGGTGGGGGTGGACGAGCCAGGCGGTGGAAGCCGAGGCGGTGCGCTATGCGCTTGCAGCAAACAGGACGGAGGAACTCAATCGACAGTTCACCGCCCAGATGCGGCGGGATCAACTCACCCTGACGCCACAGCAGATCGCGGCCATCAAACACGATGTGGTTTTTATCAATCAGTTAGCGGATAAACGGGCGTTTTCTTGGACGCAGCTCTTAAGTGATCTTGAGGAGGCGGTGCCTCCGGGCACGTCGATCGGCAAGATTCAGCTGGACATGAAGGACTCATCCGTGCGGTTTGATGGTCTCGCGCGCCACATGCACGATGTGAATGCCTTGATGGCCAATTTGCAAACCCGCCCGGCCTTCAGTCATCCAGTCCTCCATCATCACACGCTCATCACGGCTGAACCGTCGCACACTCGACCGCGGGATGAAGACGCGGCGGACGTGCCGCTTCCGGTTGGAGTCGAGTTCGCGCTGACGGTGATCTATCGGCTCCCTGAGCAGGAGAAGGGGGCACGATCATGACCTTCTCGAATATTGCGCGGTTGAGTATGCCCAAGACGGCATTCCGTAGCCTCATTCCGTTGGCCGTCCTGACCGTGCTCTCCCTGGCCGGCGCGGCGCTCATCCATACCGTCTGGCTGAATCCGGCGCAGCAACAGCTCATGACCGCCGAGCAGGCGTACCAGGCAGCCAAGCAAGCTCACGCTGGGCTGCAAGGATCACGCATCCAACAGACCCAGGCACGCGCGGCGCAGCAACAGCTCGACCTGGCGAAGGAGGCCTTGCTCTCACAAGAAGAATTTACCTCATTGGCCATGGCCCTGATGGAGCTGGGTAAGACGGAACACGTGTCCATTCCAGGCATGGGGTACGACATCAAGAAGGCGGAGGGCACCCATCCAACGAAAGCCACCATTACCTTCCAGGCGACCGGAGACTATGCGGCGGTCTATCGATTTATCCACCGTGTAGAAACCGTTGATCCCTACGTCGTCATTGAGAGTCTGGATGTCGCCAGCGAACATGCCCGTAAAGAATCTGTCTCTGGCCGAGTGGTCGTGCACATTCACGTCGCTACCTATTTGCGACAAGGGCCGCCTCCGGCGAGATCGTCATGACGGACCGGACCAAATGGCTGGGAGTCAGCGGCCTGATCGTCGTGTGGCTGGCGCTGGGGTATGTGTATGTCATCGATGTGCCGCCTCCGCAGGAGGTGCCGCTCAAGTTCACATCAGGGCGGGCGGCGGTGGATCCTATTCGAAAACCTCCCACCGAGAATTGGGAGGTGAAGTCGCTCCACGCGCCGGTTCGCGAACTTCCTGCGACACCCAAGAAAAACATCTTTACGGCAGCCGCCCTACTGCCCTCACCAGAGGCGCAGGCCAAGCGGATGGCCCAGCGGGCGCATCGGAAAGCCCTCGTGGTTGCGGCGGAAGTTCAGGCTGCTCCTTCTGCCCCGTATACTCCACCGCCGCCCTCACCAGAGGAACTCGCCAGGCAACAAGAAGAGCTGGTTGTCCAACAGGCGAAGCAGCAGGAAGAGCTTCGTCGCAAACAGCTGCAAGAACAAATGGCCCAGTATCGCTACCTCGGATATGTGAGTCAGAATGGGGTGAGCAAAGCGTTTCTCGGGAAGGGCAAAGAGATCTACATCATGCGTCAGGGCGATACCCTCGATGGCAAATTTCTCGTGGCAGCCATCGAGGCCGCGACCGTCAAGCTTCAAACAGCGGATGCGGCACTCGAAACCATTATCAAGTTGAAGAAAGAAGAGAACACACTATCAGGAACGTGAAACTGAATGTGCTCATCACGTCCATGATATAGAACCGTACGGAACCTGACATCCACAGGGTTGAGTATTATGTACTGACGTCAGCGTGAAGGGGGTGAAGCGCAGGACGATTAGCCTGATACCCAGTGCGAGCGGTTTGCCTGCACAGCAGGATCGGGCACACGTGCTTCTATTGAAAGGCGAGCAGTGCCACTACCGCGACAGCGTTTACATTAGCTCAATTTTTAACTGACGGCCCATGATCGCCGCGGCACGTTGTAAGCTGGACATCGTCAGGTCGGTCTTAGGATCGAGAATGCGGTCGCCCAGCGCGCGGCTGGTGTTGAGACGCGTGGCCATGGCGCGCTTGGAGATGTGCAGCTCTCCCATCGTCTGGGAGAGCTGCCACGGGATCATTTCCTTAATGGCTTGCGCTTGAGTCTCCTCAAAAACCCCTTTCTCTGTGAGCAGCGCATCAAGAGAGGGGCCGATATGGTTATTCTTTTTCATGGGTAATCTCCTTGAGGTGTTGACGGGTCAGCACCAAGTCTGCGCCTGGAGTTGTCCGCGATACAAAAAACGGTACCCGTGCGATGCGGTGGTGCGTGAGGGTGACCTTCTCCCCGAAAACTAGACCATTGGCTTGGAAGTGTACCTGTGCTGAGATGGGGCCCACAGGAGGGGCCCATGACTCGGAACCGGCACACGGAGGAACAGATCATCGCCGTGCTCAAGGATGCCCAGGCGGGCATCGGGGTTCAAGAGCTCTGCCGCACGCACGGCATCTCGGATGCCACCTTTTATAAGTGGCGGACCACGTATGCGGGATTGGAAGTCAGCGACGTGAAGAAGCTGCGCCAGCTGGAAGATGAAAACCGTCGGCTGGAACAGCTGGTCGCGGAGCAAGCGATCGACATCCAAGCGCTGAAGGCGACCACCGCAAAAAGCTGGTAGCGCCCAAGGCGAAACGAACCGCGGCCCCGTGGATGGCCGAACGCTTTGGGCTCAGTCAGCGACGAGTGTGCCGGTTACTCACGCTCGATCGGAACCCGCTCCGGTATGGGAGTCGGCGTCAGGACGATGCGGCCCTGCAGACACGGATCCGAGAGATTGCGGAAGCTAAGCGGCGGGATGGGTGTCCCCGGATCTATGTCCGGTTGCGACGGGAAGGCTGGCCGGTGAATCACAAGAAGGTGGAGCGGCTCTATTATCGTGACGAAGGGCTCTCGCTTCAGCGGCAACGACGGAAGCAGGCTGCGGCGGTGCCCCGGGTCGCCTTGCCCAAGCCCACGCACCCAGGATGTTGTTATGCCATGGACTTTGTCCATGACCGGCTGGCCAATGGCCGGCGGTTCACATGTTTGACGATGACCGATCTTTGCTCAAAAGAAGTGCCGGTGATTGAGGTGGACGTGTCGATTGGTGGAGCGCAGGTGTGCCGGATTCTGGATCGGCTGTTTCTGACTCACCCGCTGCCAGAGACCTTGATGCTGGACAATGGGCCCGAATTCGCCGGAACGGCCGTGGATGCCTGGGCCGCCCAGCACAGGGTGCGCCTCCACTTTATTCAACCAGGGAAACCTACCCAGAATGCGTTTATCGAAAGCTTCAACGGCAAGTTTCGGGATGAATGTCTCAACGAGCACTGGTTTCTGACGTTGCAGGAAGCGCCACTCGTGATTGAAGCCTGGCGACGAGAGGACAATGAAGAACGGACGCCCAGTGCCATCGGGGATCTGACGCCCATGGAATTCATGCTCAATCATCACAACCAGCCCCAGGCAGCACAGGAGTTCACTTCGTTGGCCGTGGTGTAACAAATGAGGGAAGGTCAGATTGACCATATCGTCTTTCTCCTTTCAGGGCTGGCTGAGTTCCTCAAGCTAGTATTCTCGGCCTCACCCGGTCAAGTTCATGAACCCCTAGCCGAGGCGATGAGTCAGATGGGTGGGCAGGCATGTGTTTCTGTCTAAGGCATGAATTGACCATCTTCTATAGTCGACGTTCATAACAAGCGGGGGTGTCGACGGAATGACGACGGAAGGGTCGGAATCGGTCGGTTTTGGTCTGAACCGGTCGGAAGTCGAGCCGGACTGATTCTCTTCCAAGCAGCAAAGAATCAGCGAATACAGGGGGGCAGCCTATCAGAGGAGGAGAATTGGTGCCCCCGATACGAATTGAACGTACGACCTTCGGTTTAGGAATGTGAGCAAGGTGCTTTTAAAAAGACTCGGTGTTTCAAATGGTTTCCCCGTTTTATATTTGAATACAGCGGCTTAGGAACTTTCCGTCGGCTCTATTGATTTCAGAGGTTCTGATGAATTCGAATAACTTATAGCACAAATTTAGCACAGTCATTCTGAAACGCGATTGAGAAGAGGGGCCCTGTGATGCATTTGTGATCAGTGCTGTGCTAGAGCAAACAAGAAGGACAGTTTAAAGCCATGGCCAGAAACATACTGGTAGTCGAGGATGATCAAGACATCGGGCGCCTCGTTGAACTCCACTTGCGAGATCTAGGGTACTCTGTCCACCTTCTGCACGATGGAAAAGAAGGGCTCATGGACGCACTCACAAAGCCATATGACTTGGTCATCCTCGACGTGATGCTTCCCGGAATAGATGGATTGGAGTTGTGTCGCCAGCTGCGATCGAAGGCAACCTATACACCTATCCTTATGCTGACGGCGAAGTCGTCCGAGTTCGATAGGGTACTTGGCCTGGAGGTAGGGGCAGACGATTACGTAACGAAACCATTCAGTGTTCGGGAACTGCTGGCACGAGTCAAAGCAGTATTTCGCCGAGCTGCGGCGTTTGCGGCCAAGGATGTGCAGATAACGCCCAATAATATTCGCTTGGGTGATCTCAACATCGATGTGGAAAAGCGGAAAGTTACTCTCAGTGGTACCGTCAAAGATCTGACGGCCAAAGAATTCGATCTTCTCCTCCAGTTTGCTCAGAATCCAGGCCGAGTCTATACCCGCAGTCAACTCCTCGATCTGGTATGGGGCTACGGGCACGACGGCTACGAGCACACCGTCAACTCACACATCAATCGGCTCAGATCGAAAATAGAAAAGGATTCTGCACTCCCAGCTTATATTTTGACCGTGTGGGGCATTGGGTATAAGTTCCGTGATGATGGCGGTAGCGAGAAATAGCAAATGATAAGGTCCCTATATGGCAAGCTAGCTGCAGTGTTGCTTGTGCTCTTTTGCGCAATCGGTATCCTTTATATCCTCTTAACGCTTTTTACGACACGGATGTATCAACAGGAGGTGAGTCAGAAACTAAACCGCGCGGTAGCAAAGAATCTGGTCGCCGACCAGCTGCTGACGAGCCAAGGGGAAGTCAGCCCTTATGCGATGGAGGAACTGTTTCACCTACTAATGGTCATCAACCCGAGTATCGAAATGTACTTACTCGATCCAGATGGAACGATTGTTGCTTTCTCGGCTCCGGCCGAAAAGGTAAGGCGGTCGCGCATCGATCTAGAGCCCGTGAAAAGATTTATAACGAAAACTGACGAATTCCCAATCTTCGGAGATGATCCGCGCGATGTAAAGCGCACCAAGGTGTTCTCAGCTTCGCCCATCCCCTTGCACGGTGAACCGACGGGCTATCTCTACATTGTGCTCGGCGGCGAACAGTACGACTCAGCCGTAGCGATGCTGCAAGGAAGCTACATAGTGCGGCTAAGTGTCTGGGCGGCCTTAGCCGGCTTGTTGTTCGCCCTCCTAGCCGGACTCCTCCTGTTCAATCTGCTTACGCGGCGAGTGCGACGGCTAGCCTCCACGATGGAGACTTTTGCCAAAAGCGATTTCTCCATGCAAGTGTCCCTCGCAATGGAGGACAAAGCGACTCCAGAGGATGAGATCGATCGGCTTCAGACCACTTTCAACGGAATGGTGCAACGAATTCTTCGTCAAGTCAGCTCGTTGAAGCAGACCGATGCGCTACGGCGTGAGCTCGTGGCGAATGTGTCGCACGATCTACGAACACCACTTGCGTCTCTTCACGGGTATCTGGAAACTCTCCTGATGAAAGAAGAGACTCTCGCATTGGAGGAGCGGCGGGGCTTTCTCGACATCGCCATACGACAAAGTGCACGACTGAGGCGACTTGTGGAGGAGTTGTTTGAATTAGCCAAATTAGACTCTCAAGAAGTCCATCTTCATCCCGAACTATTCTCACTGGCTGAACTGACGCAGGATGTGTCCCAAAAATTTCAATTGAACGCGAACGCGAAGGGTGTGAGGTTAGATACCCAGTTCCAGAGCAATCTCCCTTTTGTCCTAGCGGACATTGGCCTCATCGAGCGAGCGCTTGAAAATCTAATTCAGAATGCGCTTCGCCACACGCCAGACAACGGGATAATCACCGTAACTTTGAGCCTTGACCATGGAGCAAAAAACATCAATGTACGCGTGACGGACACCGGATGCGGTATTAGCAGAGAGCACTTGCCACATATCTTTGATCGATTCTACCGCGCTGATCAGCAAAGGCGGTCCGAGGGAGCTGGCCTAGGCCTGGCGATTACTAAGCGCATCATCGAACTCCATGGCGGCATAATTGAAGCCCACAGCACGCTCGGCTCCGGTACCACTCTGACCTTCCAGCTTCCTGTTGCGCAGTCCTCCTAGGATTTCACACCCCAAAACATTCCCCTCAAAGCATTCTGTGGCCAAATTAACGACGACGTCCCTCGCAATATGCGCAGATACCAGTCCACAGACTGTGCCGTGATAAAAACGTGATCGTTTTGTGAACGAGACGTGACCTACTGCCGCTAGACTTCCTAGGAGTAAGGGGCAGGGGCACCGCATTCCTCTTAATGCTAAAGGAGAACGAAGCATGAACATGATTACCCGCCTGATGCTGAGCAGCTTGTTATGTTGGGTTAGCCTCTTTCTCGCGCTGCCTAGCTATGGTGCAGTGGACAGAGAGAAGCTATCAAAGGATCCTGGCGTATTTGGAACATTTGTTGTGTTCAAAATCAATGAGGAGTGGTGGAAGCTCGATAAAGCGACCAAGACTTCGGCGGTCACAGAGTTCAAATCTCTGTTTCAAAAGCATGGAGAGAGTGTAGCCGGCGACATATTCCTACTTCGAGGACTAGTGGAGAACGCCGATTTCTTTATTCGAGTGCATTCCATGGACATACTGTCCAACCAGAATTTTGTATTGGACCTCATGGCCAGCACACTGGGGAAGCACCTGACGAATACACACACGTTTAATGGCCTCACGAAGCCAGCCAATTACGTACCGTCGATGCCGGATGAACTCAAGTCTGCATTGAAAGCTCCATCTGAAGCTGGGCCCAAGCCCTACGCCATAGTGGTGCCGATCCGTAAAGACGCAGAGTGGTGGATAACAGGACAGGATAGCAGGAACGAAATGATGAATGAGCACACCGCTGCCAGCGTCGCTTACTTAAAAACGGTAAAGCGAAAACTTTATCATTCCAGCGGATTGGATGACCTGGACTTTATCACATACTTTGAAACAGCTAAGCTCGATGACTTCAATAATCTGATTATCGCGCTGGAAAGGGTCAAAGAAAACCGACATAACAAGCAATTTGGGAGCCCGACATTGTTGGGTACCATCCGCCCACTTGAGGAAATTCTGGAGATTCTGACTCGCTAAAGCGATTCAACACTTGTCACCTGTACGGGAGAACGCTTCCGACAGGTGAGTCCAGGTGATAAAAATATTTTCTATTTTGTGACCATTTCCCCTTCCTAAGCGACCACTCGATCGACCGCATTCGCTCTAAGCCAATCCAGTCAACACTTTAACGGGATTGGCCGCACAACCCCTGGTTCCTGGGAGGCAGAGTTTCAAGGCCTTTCTGACCTCTCCTGACCTCTGGAGTCCCTTCCTGCCTAATTTCTTTTTGTTTCCAATTTCTCTACCGTCGTGAGGGTGCCGAACGGGGGCCGTTGCTGGGGGAGTTCGACAGCATGCTCCTTTCAGTGCACACCTGGATACATCTGACTACGTCTGCCTAATTCCCAACAGTGAGGCAGTCGGGTACCGTGAACTAGGTTCAGAGAGGAGAACGAGCATGAACAAGAAGAAGGGCGACAACCGAATGTCAGTCAAAGAGCTAGCGGAGTTCATCGGTGTGAGTACCGACACGATCCGCCGGGCATTCCGGAAGGGTGAGATCCCGGCCATTCGCGTGAAGACTGCCCTTCGGTTCGATCTCGACGAAGTGCTCCGCTACATGCAACGCAACGCCGAAGCTCGTTACGGCATAAAAGCCTGTGCCGCGGACGGCATCCGCCGGCCGCGCACAGGAACGCTCAGCCCCCGGACTGGTAACACGGGGGCGCAAACCACAGAGAGCATTCCAGGAGGTCTACAGAGTCGATGAGTGCCCCCTTCACCCTTACCATCGATTGGCTCGCCTTTACACTCCCGTCCTGTTCGCTCCAAGACGTTCTCCAGGTGCTGGGAGGCGATTGGATTCAGAGCGAGAGCGGCTTTCGGCGCTATCCCGTGTCGTGGATCACCACAGGATCAGACCGAGGGATCGGCAAACTCGGCACCGGGGCGGCACGGAATCCGCTTGAAGTGCATGTGGATCTCTCCGCCGGGATTGTCGCCCCGTGGGAGGCGGGCAAGGTCCGGACCGTCATCCAATGGATCTTAGCGCAACAAGGCCATCTGACACGCCTCGACTGCGCCTTGGATGATCGCGCGAGCCTGGTCCCCCTCGCGACCATCAGCCACGCTGTGGAGGTCGGTCAGTGTGTGACGCGGGCTCGTCAGATCCAGCGGATCTCCTCGGCGTTGATCCATACGGGCACCGCAAGCGGAGAAACTATCTATTTTGGGAGTCCCCAGAGTCAAACCAAGCTCCGAGTGTATGACAAACGCCTGGAGAGTCAGGCCAAACAGCGGGAGGACTGGCAGGAGTATGGCATCCGGTGGGAATTGGAATTGAAACAGGAGCGGGCGCAAGTCTGCGGCCAGGTATTGTCGTATCTCGAAGAAGCCGACTGGTTGGAATTCATGGTCGGAATCCTGCGGGGCTATGTCGATTTCCGAGACACCACCCTCGAGGAAGAGGATGAGTCTCGGTATCGGGCACCGCTCCTGGAGTGGTGGGTGCAGCTCACCGACGGCTTGAAGAAGGGCCGCTTGGTTGTGGAGAAAGATGCGCAGACCCTCCTCAAAGTGAAGCGCTGGATCAGTCAGTCTGTGGCCCCGATGTTAGCCGTTATTTACGCGGAACATCCCGGTGGACACGCCTGGTTGGAGAAACAAATTATCGCGGGGGCGAAACGCTGGAAAGAGCGGCATCGGCGGTTGCTGAAGTCTGTACCCTCAGCGAGTACCAAGAAGGACGCCGGCGGTGACGCGGGCGCACCATTACAGAGGGGTGAGGGGGTGTCATAAGACTCCCCCTCCTTCTTGAGAAGGCAGGGTCCATGCTCCTGACCGTGAAAGAACTCTCAACCTGGCTTAATATCAAGCCGTCTACGCTGTACCTCTGGGCGGCGCAGGAAAAGATTCCCTGTCAAAAGATTCATGGATTGATCCGGTTTGACCCTGACGCCATCACCGCCTGGCTGCATTCCTTTGAGCCTAGCAAGACCCCAGCGCTCCCACCATTCCCTCGCCACACGCACCGCGACCTGGATCAACTGATTGAAGCAGCAAAACGCCAGGTCTATACTCGCGGCCACGGGGAAACCATAACACCGAGTCCCACTGGAAAGGAGTGAACGGATGGGACTCGTGAAGAGAGGTAGCACGTGGTGGATGTCATTCATGTACCAAGGCCAGCAAGTCCGGCGGTCTACGGGGACCGCTGATAAACGGCTCGCTGAGGCGATTCTTGGGAAGGTCAGATGTCAGATCGTCGAAGGGCGATTCTTTGACAAGCCTAAAGAACAAGAGCGGACGTTGATGGAACTGTTGGACCGGTATCTCAGCGAGCATGCCGCGCGGCGGGCCAACCATTATCGGGAATTGACCAGCGTGAAGAATTTGAAGGTCTTTTTCGGTAATCCAATGCTGGATCAGATCACGCCGAAGCTGATCGTGGCATACAAGAACCAGCGCTATACCGATGGGGTCAAACCAGCCACGATCAATCG
Source organism: Nitrospira sp. (assembly GCA_040081095.1). Classification (GTDB taxonomy): domain Bacteria; phylum Nitrospirota; class Nitrospiria; order Nitrospirales; family Nitrospiraceae; genus Nitrospira_D. The sequence continues at coordinate 6,438 of JBEBHO010000048.1, read as the reverse complement.
GGAACTGGCTACGCTGAAGAAGGCCTTCAACCTGGCGCGGCGTGAGTGGGAGTGGTGTACGGATAACCCGGTGTGCCGTGTTTCGATGGAGCGAGAGAACAACACGCGGGTTCGGTGGCTGACCGTCGAGGAGGAAGCGCGGGTAGTGAACGCGGCATCTGCCTGGTTGCGGGAGGTCCTGGTTTTTGCTCTGCATACCGGCATGCGGCAAGGGGAGATCCTGGGCCTGACCTGGGCTGGGGTGGATCTATTCCGTCGCACGGTCACGGTGTTCAAGTCCAAGAATGGGGAGCGGCGTACGATCCCGCTGAATCAGACGGTGCTCGAATTGCTGAAGCATAAGTATGGGACCCGTTCGGGGGACACGACGTTGGTGTTTCCGAGCGAAGCCCGGACACGGCTGAATGCAAGCAATATCAGGCGAAGTCTGAATCTCGCTTTGGGGAAGGCCGCGATAACCGATTTCCATTTCCATGACCTTCGCCATACCTGTGCCACTCGGATGGTCCAGGCCGGAGTCGATCTGTACAAGGTACAACGACTGCTGGGGCATAAATCGCCGACCATGACTCAGCGCTATGCGCATCACTATCCGGAAAGTTTGCGGGATGGGGTTGAGGCGTTAGAAGCGGATCGGCGGGTTAGCACAAATTTAGCACAGTTGCGAGCCGTGCCTGAGTTGGGCTCTGCAACCTGTTGAAAAGTTTGGTGCCCCCGATACGAATTGAACGTACGACCTTCGGTTTAGGAAACCGCTGCTCTATCCAACTGAGCTACGGGGGCGTGGCGTGAATCTAGCGCACTTGGGAGAGGGGTGCAAGCGAAGGGTGGTTGTCCCGTTGCCTCTTCGCTGTTGAGGGACGGGGTTTGTCGCTCTGGTTTCTGGAGGCCGGAGCTCAGCGCGCAGGCCGAGGAGTGTTCTTGCTTCCTGCAGCAAATCCGTCATCTCCGTCTGTATCAGCACGCGAAAGACGGGATGCGGGAGCCCTGCGTTGCCAGAAAGTTCAGAACGCCTCATTGGGGCATGAAGTCGACGAAGCCGTAGCGGGTCAGCAAGGTGGAGAAATCCGCGACGAGGGCGGAAGGCTATCGCTGACTCATGCCCTGTCAATTCAAGGCACTGAGATCTAGGGGTGTTCCGTAGTGGGCCCCATAAATTGAACGGAGAGGGATGCGAGGCCGAAAATGGGGGTCTTGAAGCGCGAACGCGGGAGGGGATCTTTCAGAAGCGGGGTTGTTGTAAGCGGCTATTTCCCCTGCATCACGAAGTAAGCGACGACGGCGCCGACGGCGGCCAGGAGGATGAGGAAGCGCAGAAAGCTTTGGCGAGATTGGGCTTGGATGTCTTCCATCTTCTGCTTCAGGGCCGGCTGGGATTGGACATAGACGTCGACCAGATCTTTGGCCTCTTTCAGGCCGCTCGACCGGTCCTGACGCACAATCTTGATCGCCTCGATCTTACTGCCGCGCATCAGTGCTGCAATGGCGGCTGCCGAAAGATCTTCACGTGGTGCAGTGGTGGTTATCATGGTGAGCTCCAAAGAGAGGTGCCGATTCTGCAGTGCGGTTTAAAGCCTAGCACTAGTGGGCAAACGAGTCGAACAGAAACAGGTTTTTCAGGTTGTGCTGGGTAAGGCGTCACCGCACGATCATGCAGTGGATGCAGGAGCGGGCTACCTGACGGAATCTCACGATGGCGTTCGGCCTTGTTCTGGGCAATTCACTTGCCTCACGATGGGGTCAACGCTTACTCTCATCACGAGCACTTCAATGGGGTGCAAGACATCAAACCGAGGAGGAGCGTCGATGAGAGTGATTGTGGTCGGAGCAACAGGAACGATCGGGTCTGCCGTGGTCGCGGCGCTGTCCGGGCGCCATGATGTGGTCACAGTCGGAAACAAGAGCGGAGCGGTTCGCGTGGACCTCGCCTCCTCGGATTCCATCAACGAGATGTTTCGCGCCATTGGTCCCTTTGATGCTCTCGTGAGCGCGGCAGGTCTGGTGAAATTTGCGAGCTTCGACGACCTGAAAGATGCGGACTATCAGTTCAGCCTTTCCAACAAGCTCATGGGGCAGGCCAATCTTGTGCGGATCGGCCGCCAGTTCATCAGCGACCGCGGCTCGTTCACCCTCACCAGCGGCGTCCTGAGCCAGGAGCCGATGAAAGGCAGCGTGGCGATCAGCATGGTGAATGCCGGGCTCGAAGGCTTCGTCCGCGCCGCTGCCATCGACCTTCCGCGCGGCATTCGCGTCAATGTCGTGAGCCCGCCCTGGGTGACCGAAACCTTGATCGCGCGGAAGATGGACCCGTCCATCGGCACTCCGGCCGCGACCGTGGCGCAAGCCTATGTCATGAGCGTGGAAGGCAACCTGACAGGACAGACCATCGACCCTCGCAAGCTGGCCGCTCAGTGAAGGGGAGTGAGCGAGTCACCACTTTGGGTACCTTGTCATATTCCACAATTTAGATGACACAGCGAGACCTTCATTAGAGGATAGGGCGTACGTCTTATTCAAAGGAGGTGTGTCACGTGATGAGTTCCCATTCCCCGAACAGACAGGCGAAAGAGGCGATCCTGTTCTACGAGAAGGCCGTAAAGCCTGTGGAGTCTGGTCTGTCAGCCTGGTCCCGATTCTGCCAGCAGGATTGGAACCCCAGTAAGGATTTCGCGTTGGAAATCCACCGGGAGGTTGCCCGAGCCATTGGGTAGCCTTCCGTTCCGTTTCTCTTTCTCTACTCCCCCGCCGTATCGAATCTGCTTAAACTGACACGCATCTGCCCCGGTTGCATCAATGCGCAGGCCAACCTGTTCGACCCAGGCTGATCCGCTACCCTGTCTATACGTCTGGCAGGCGCAGGGCGTCGCCTAATGGCCCTTTCTGAATTGGGGAGGAATGTCCTTCTCAGGAGGAGGGGAGGGACTGGGCGACGAAGCGGATGACGAGGGCGAAGAATAGTAAGAATGATTGTAGGGAGATCGATAATCGTATCGGCTCGGATTGAACAGCGCCTTGCCGATGCCGGCGATCAGTGCTCCCAGGAAATTCGACATGAAATCCGTTCCCGTGCTGGGCTGAGAAAGAGCGGTCGCAGCGGAGGAGGGAGCGAAGGAGCCGACATTCGAGTGCCGTAATTCATGGGGCCAGATTGTGAGAGTCTGGATGAGCACGATCGGATACACGTCATTGTCCGAGCCCGGCTCCAGCGGGCGTTCCACTTCTCCCTCCACCACACCCTGCACCGTCACCATCGGCTTCGTTGCAAGGATCGCCGGATCGAGGAACGTCGTCTGCCTCGCGAAGAATCGTCCTTGCGATTGCCGTCGATCTTCCGTGGGCCGGCCGTCGGCATCAGCGGGCAACTGAAGAATGTCGATCTCCGTGAATCCCGCCCGCCGCTTCGCATTCAACACGAGCCCGAACAACGTCACCGATTGTCCCTGCGCCAGTTGGAGCGTTCCCGTGGCCGTATCAGAGAGGGAAGGAGAGGAATTGGCCTCGTTCAGGTTTGACCAGGCAGGTGTTTCCGCAAATGCGTGGGAGCGTCCGCTCTCAAGCTCCATCCGCTCCCGCTGGTGAGCCGATTCGGCGCATGAGGCGAGCACCAGGCTCATCAAGGCTATGCCGAACACGCGCAGATCCATCGTCGTCGCCTCAGAAATGATAGGACAATCCAACCACCAGCTGATTCACACGGTAGTCGCCATGGAATCCGCTGTTGTCTCCGAAGGCATCCGTAAAACGGAGCGTTGCCAATGTGTATTTGTATTCCGTGAAGACCGCGATGGTCGGCGTCACAAAGGCTCTGACCCCGGCCAGGAAATCCAGGCCGACGGTGACGTTGCTGTCAGCTCTCGTCGTGGCGGACGAACCCAGGTGACTGACGAGGATTGCCGGTCCGATACCGGCATAGGGTTGAACGGTCGGCCCCGGATAGCGGATGAGCATATGCAGACCGATCGTGGTCACGCTCAAGTGAATGCCTGGGATCTCTTCGAGATTCTTGATGTGGGGGTTGCTGTATAGGACGTCGAGCTCGGCGCCGAGGATGTGATGGCCGGGATAGACGCCGATCTTCCCGCCGTAGGCATAACTGGTTTTCAGATCGAAGTCGGGCGCGTCGAGTCCCTTGAGGATTCCGGTGCCTCGGATCGCCGTCAATTTGCCCGGAAAGTTGGCGCCGAATTGCCCGGCCACATACCACTCCGCTGACGCCAGGGAGGGAAGGCTAGCCAGAAGCAGCAGGAGGCTAAGCAGAACCCTCATGCACCACCCCAAGCCCCGGAATGAAAAATGCCAGGCTGTCGGTTGACGGTCTTGCTTTGTGCAAGAGCTGCGCCGACAGGGGAGAGTATTTTTGAGCAACGACGATCAGCCCTCAACGTGTGTGAGAGGAACTCTGCGACTCTTCAGCCAGCACCCCACAGAATCAGCGGAATTGTTAGCAGTCGTAAGTGATGGGGACTGGGAATTCTTCGACAAGCGGTCTTCCGCGATGCCGGTGAGCTCGCCGTTGATCTGCCACGGCAGGACCGCTCATTGTGGCGAAACTGATCACAGGGGTATGGGAATGTGTCCTTTTTGTAGCCCGTGCGCGTGCGGGGCAAACCGTCTGCATGGGCAAGTGACCGACAGGCGGCCTAAGGCGGTCCGATTGAGGAGCCTGAGTCCTGTTCTCCTTCCTTGCCTGGCCCGCTGGAGTAAATGCGAGGATTCCCTATGGATGATCAATATCTCGTGATACGGTTTGCTCGTCATGGCACGGTCTCGACAACAGATGCTGCGTCGAATTCAGGCGATGGTTGAGTCTCAGGGCTGGCCTCGTGTTCAAATGACTCTCCTCGTGTGCCTGACCGGAGCAATCGGGTTTCTCACTTCCTTTGTTCTTCTCCATCACGGCGTGACGACGCTGTGGCTTCGCTATCTCATTTCGATGGGTGTCGCCTATCTGGGATTTCTTTTTCTGCTATGGGTCTGGGCAAAGACTCGGGATAAGAACTTATCTGACGGCCTGGATTTGCCAGACATAGGAAGAGGGGGGAAAGGCGGAGGCTCCAAGGACTGCGGGTATGAAGGCAAGGGAGAAGATTTCGGCGGTGGCGGTTCGAGTGGATCGTATCACCCTGAGGCTTCCGCCGGGGAGTCCCCAGGCACCGGGATCACAGATGTCTTGCCTGATAGCCTGGAGCTGGAAGAGCTGGCCATTCCCCTTATCGTGATCGCGTTTGTGGTGATGCTCGTGGGGTCTTCATTCCTGGTGATTGTCAACGCACCAGCCCTCTTTGCTGAACTCTTGCTCGACGGAATCCTCGGAGCGAGTTTGTATAGACGGTTGCGCGGGTTGGATCAAAAGCATTGGCTTGAAACAGCAATTCGGAAAACGGCTCTTCCGTTCACCGGTATGACGCTCGGGCTCATTGCAGTCGGCTGGACTATGCAGTGGGTCGATCCTTCCGCCTCTTCAATCGGCGAATTCCTTTCCCATCGGCGCTGATCCGGTAATCCCATCTCGGCGAGCTAGTTGCCGAGGAGATCGACCTGCTGCTTCCAGACCATGACAAGGGGGAAGCGGTTCAGAATGAATTGGTTCTGGATCGAAGTCAGTACCCAGGTATTCACCTAGTGGCGCATATGACATGTGATTGGTAGACTAAAAGTACGTAGTCACACAGAAGGCAGTCATTGCCTTGCGCAAGAGTTGAGAAAGAAGCCTCGTGTGGGGCCGCACGTGTGGGCTTGTTGTTCGGCTCGTTGCTCATCAAGACAATGTCGAATCCTTCACAAGGAGGTGTAGGCATGGCGTCAAAAATCTACATCAGCGGGTTTCCTCCCTCATATACCCGGAGGCAGCTCCGTCAGATCTTCGTCCCATTCGGGGATGTGAAATCCGTGCACGTTCGGCGGGATGCGCACGGTTGTTTCATCGGGGTTGTGCAAATGTCCTCGCCCGAAGAAGTGGAGCACATCTTCGGGGCGCAACAGGTGTTCAAAGTCGACGGCAAGCATCTGGACATCTGGGAACCACCGGACTCAGAAGCCACACAGGGCTGACCAATCGTGAGTCACGCGGCACGGCGGTCCTTTCGACTCGCACACAATCGCGTCAGAGCACAAAGACGTGATCGACGAGGTAGCGGGAGCCTTGTTGAACGAGGACCATCTCGGCGACGTAGTCGCCGGGGGAATGAGTGAACTGCTGTTCCCAGACGATGGCGATGGAGTGGGGGCGGCGGAAGGCGGCAGGGACAAAAGCCATCACTCATTGCTGACTGATTCGCGTGACCGTGATTGACAGCTCAGCGTCGTAGCGTATATTGTTGCCATATACATGATAGGTAGCAGATGACACGACTGCCTGGCGTGGAAGGGTTTCATTGGGACGAGGCAAACCTTGCCAAGAATTGGGAGAAGCACGGGGTCACCCCGTGGGAATGTGAG
>JBEBHO010000089.1:0-5382 GCA_040081095.1 Nitrospira sp. | reverse complement strand
GGAGAATTTTATGCTTGAACGCACCTTTGCCATGATCAAACCAGATGCCGTCAAAGCCAATCGCATTGGCGCCATCCTCCAAGCGATTCACAGCCGCGGGTTCGAAACCCGTCACTCACCCCATCTTTTCTCTTCATAACTACTGGAATCTCTAGGCGATCCGTCGACGCCAGCCCTGGAATGGGTGAGCGTGGTTGCGCGGGGGTTGCGGATTCGACCACCAGATTGGTCTGCTCCACTGGGAGATCCAACCGGTCTACGGCTTGTTTGTTCCCGCCGGGGATCAGATGCCCGTAACAGTCTACCGTGATGTTGATCGAGGAGTGGCCCAGCTGTTCCTTCACATACACGGGGCTTTCGCCATTCTGAAGTAGGAGAGACGCGAAGGTGTGTCGGAGATCATGAAAGCGCACCTGACGCAGCCCAGCCTTTTTGAGAAGCCCGTAAAAGATTCGGTCTCTGAGATTGTTCGGGTGCAGGAGCCCGCCGTTCTCATTGCAGAAGACCCAGTGTGGTACATCGGTTCCGCTGGCGCCAGCGTTGATTTGTCGTTCAAGTTTCAGGTCTTTGAGCACATGTGTCAGCTCCAGGGACATATCCACGCGACGGCTTTCGCCGCTCTTGGGAGTCGTGAGCTTCCAATGCGTGTAGTTGCGCGAGACCTGAATGAATCTTTGGTGAAAGTCGAGGTCTTCCCACCGGAGCGCCAGCAGCTCGCCCATACGCAGTCCCGTTCGTGCCGCACAGAGAAGCACTGGGTAGTATCGTGAGGCGTGGGCCTTGGCTGTGGCGAGTAGCGTGGCGACTTCTGCTCGGGTTAGGGGATTGATCCCTCGCCGCTTACTGATCTTGGGGAGAAACTTCCCAGGCTTGAACGCTGGGTTGACGGCCAGTATGCCATCCTCCACGGCATGACTCAAGAGGCTGCTCAAACATCGGATCGTGTTCTGAACCGTTTTCGGGGACTGGCCTTTCTCCAACCCGGCCATCGCCAAGGCCTTTATCTTCTCGCGGGTCACGGCCTGCAAATCCATCTTTCCGAACATCGGCTTGATATTGTGGGTGAGCGTCTGCTGATAGCCCTCGTGCGTGCTGGGTTTTCGGGTTTGTTGGATGCGATGGAGAAAGGTCTCTGCAAAGGCCTCTAGCGTGATCCCGTCCGTGTGGCTGTCATATGCTGACTGGCCAAGGGCAAGACGCGCTTGGATTTGTTGGGCGACCTGAGTCGCGGCCTTCTTGCCGGCCGCGCCGGGCCCGATCCGTTTGGCTTTGCGCATGCCGCGGTGGTCGATGTAGATCCACCAGGCCCCGTTGCGCTCTCGTACTTTAACTCCCATGGCTGCCATGTTTGAGACTCCTCGTGAATTTGTCAAGCGACTCGTCGAGGCGAACAGATTTGGGCCACAACACTATCCACGATTTCTGACAGTTGGCCTGAGGGATGGGCAACACGTTGGGCCTCCATCCAGCTGTCGAACTCATCACGTTTCACCAGCAATTTTCCGCCTACGCGGTAGTGCGGTAATGGGTGTATTCGGTCAACCAAGCGATCTCGAAGCCAGCGAACAGAGGAACTTGAGTACGCTGCCAGCGTCTTGAGATCTAGAAAGTTCGGTTGAACGTGAGTCGTCGGTTTCACGGCTCTGTATCCTCAAATCTGGCAAATCGATCCACGAATTTCAGGCGCCGGTCACCGATGGGGCCGTTGCGATGCTTCCGGATGAGAACCTCGGCGACTCCCTTTTCGTCGGTATCGCGGTCATAGACTTCGTGCCTGTAGAGAAACATCACCACGTCGGCGTCCTGCTCGATCGCGCCGGAATCGCGAAGGTCGGCCAGCACAGGGCGCTTGTCGTCGCGTCGTTCGCACTCTCTGGAGAGCTGAGAGAGCACAATTACGGGAATATCTAGTTCTTTAGCGAGCAGCTTGAGCTTTCGCGAGATGTCGGCGATGCCTTGTTGTCTAGATTCAGCCTTTTGAGATAGGAGCAGTTGGAGATAGTCCACAATTAGGAGATCAAGGCCTTTTGTTGCTTTACTGTGCCGAGCTTTCGCAGCGATTTGTTCAACCGACAGGAATGAAGCATCGTCGAGCCACATGGGGGTGCGCTCAATGGCTTGAGCTGCTTCCGCGAGTCGAGCCCATTCCTGTGGGCTCAGTTTCCCTGTTTTGAGTTTGAAGATGTCGATCGAAGCGAGCATGCCGCACAAACGGAGCCCTATCGGGAGGCGAGACATCTCCACAGAGAAGAAGCCCACACGATATCCCTGTTTTGCTGCCGCGTATGCAGACCCAAGAACAAGCGAAGTCTTTCCCATGGATGGCCTGGCAGCCACGATTACAAGGTCGGATCGTTGCCAGCCTCCAAGAATCGAGTCTAAGGGCTCAAAGCCAGTTGGGATGCCGGTGAGTGCTTCATTCCGCTTTGACGCCCTGTCCACATATTCAACAATCTCTCGGGCGAGGTCCTCCATAGAGCAGCAGGACTGCGCGCTACGGCCAGAAGTGACTTCGCCCAGCAAGCGCCAAGCATCTTGTAGTAGATCTTCCAAAGCTTCTCTGTCATAGGCCCTTCTGCTGAGATTGGCGGCTAGATCGATGAGGCTGCGTCGGATGGCATGTTCGTGAACGATCCGGCAATGGTGTCCGATGTTGGAGGATGAGGCGACGGTCGTGAGAAGTTCCGCGAGGTTCCCTCGTCCTCCAATCGCTTTAATGCTCCCGTTCTGTTCAAGCAGGTTGCCCACCGTCAGGAGGTCGATCGCTTCGTTGTTATCGACAATCTCGGCCATGGCCTGAAATACTCGTCGATGACGACTATCGTAAAAATCATTGGCGGTTATAAGTTCCTGCGCCTGAGAGAGGGCGGATCGATCCAGCGCGATGGCTCCGAGGATAGCCTGCTCCGCGTCGAGGTCGTGGGGTTGAATGCGTGGGGTGTCAGTGAGCGGCATGGTTCACCTGTTGGAGTTGGGGTACAGTCCGGAGATGTTCAGCGCAACGTGGCTCTTTGGATCGGCTCTCTGGGCTGGCTGGTTGGCCACAGGGATGAGAGAAGTGTTCGTCTAGACCTTGGACGCGCTTGGTACAGGTCAGCGATGGGCCATGGCTGTTTTGCAGGGGTTTGCTGGGCTGCTCGGGTTCGACCCAATCTCGCCACGGCTCATCGCCTTTGGCTGTGCGCAGCCATCGGTGTGGATCCTTAGGCCACCGACCGCTTTCAGCGTAGTGCTTTACAGCAACGAGGATGAGTTGGCGATCTTCAGCGGACAGCTGGCTGAAGTTCTTTAGCGCCGCTTTTTTCTCAGGCTTCTTTCCACCTCTGGCCGGATAGAGTTTCCAAAATTCCTCAAATTGAAGCTCGACCACCTGGGATGCATCATGCTTCCGCTCAGAGGGTGACAAATTGTCATCCTCCTCTATCTCTTTCTTTATGACGGTTCTCTTAAGAGGATTGGGTGGCTGAAATGTCACCCTCTCAACGTCGCAAATGTCACCCTGACTTTTTGTCACCCTGACATTATGACGCCCCTCAGGCCGGGAATTATCAGACAGGAGGATTCGGTAGAGATGGGTCCGATGAGGCCCTTTTCCTTCTTCAATCAGTAGCTCCCCACATGCAACGAGGCGTCTGATGGCACGCTGAGCATTTCGGGGAGTCAGGCGTGCCTTTCTAGCCAAGGTAGGGATGCTGGGGTAGGCGATCCCTTCATCGTTCGCAAAGTCAGCTATGCCGAGTAGAACGAGCAGATCTCCCCCTTTTGCCTTGGAGAATCTCCAGCCTCGATCGAGGAGCTTGATGCTCATGATTGAGCAACCTCGTGCTTACTGCGCTCCGAGGCATAGTGCTTCGCCAGTTTCATTACGAGCCCCAACGTCAAAGCGGAGCTCTTGGCTGGATGGTTTTCAAGGATAGTGAGCAGTCGTTCAGCATTGAGCGACTTGAACTCGTGTTCTGTTTCGGATAGGGTTGCCGTTACCATTGTGTGCTCCTCAGTTATGCTGCGCTTCGAGTTCGTACCTCGGGCGCAGTGTCGTTTTGACTTCCTCCTTCACTCCGTACATACCGATTCAGCGTCCGCAGGCCTAACTCGGCAGGCTGACCGGAAGAGCGTAGAAGCAGGGGCATGAAGGATATTGGCCAACCGTTCGCGCTCTGGTTCCGTCGGTGCGATTATTCCTCGCTCGATCATCGAGAGCCGGCCCTGACTGACGTTGGCAGCCTGACTGAGATCCCATAACGTCATGCTTCGCGTGAGCCGTAAAAGCCGAATTCTGAGCATCTGAGTCCTCCTCCGTGATGATGATTCCGCAACACTGTTGTACCCCTGAGAAGTAAATATGAAGCGTGGGCGAGCAGCCGACTTACTGACCACACTTCAAGTATTGAAAATCGTTGAGGAGTTAGATCGAATGAAAATGGTGCAGGATGGTGTAATGGCGCTGGAGGGGGCTTGACATGAATTACTGGAGTGATGTTCTTCGGCGAATTCTATGTTTAACTCGTGGCCCTCGAACTGATTCTGGCTTGTTGCCATGATAGAAACCGACAATAGTGTCTCGAAGTCTGGAAGGGCTGCGGATCAGCCAAAAGTTTTTCTTTATCTCGATTTCGGTAGGAGAGTTGGCAGGGCAGCGAGGACTGCATCCATGGTGTTTAGACAATTGCTCGAATATCTCCGGCAAGTTTTCAATAAGGGCGTGCTTGTATTTGGCGATTTCGTCTACCTTTTTGATTGGCCAACCTTTGTCTTGGATAAATAGGTCGACGAGTTGGGAATGGAGGGTAAGGATCTCTTTCGGATGAACAGGAGGTTTGCGCGTTAATGCCTCCCGTGTGAACCTTGCCACAAATTTGTTTTTCATAACTTGAGAGAATTCGATGCCTTCGGCTTCCATCGCATTGATCAGTAGGACAAACTCTTGTAGCCCTTTAAGCAACCGTTCTGTGCGGGCTGGAGGAATTTTGCTGTTGTCACGTCCGAGCAGAGCCGCGATCGAGGACGCCAGCGCCCACATAGGGAGGCTTTGTTCTGGACTGCCTGCAGGATAGGCAATGAGTTCTGCCGGTGATGGTACGGTTGTTGTCTTCGGCGATGGTTGCTTATTGGAAGGCAACCATGTTTTGCGTGGTGCGGGCAAGTCCCCTCCTGAGGGGTTCCTGGAGAAGAGTGAAGACGCAGCGCCCAGGATTGCGCCGTCGTTCGGTTCATGAGGCAGACCTTTGCCTCCGAAATTTTCGTGACATCATGCCACAGAATTGGGAAGCCCGCTGACTCTTAATCAGCGGGCCATAAGCTCAATCGCACGGTTCTGGCTTAGGACTTCGATTCATCGAGGCCTGGCATTTCGAAGTCCAGGATCGTCATGTGGGGTCGTCG
>JBEBHO010000012.1:0-19558 GCA_040081095.1 Nitrospira sp. | reverse complement strand
AAATCGGTCGTCCATCGATGCATTAATTGCGGGCTGGTTCTGGATCCCTTGATTCAACAGAACCGGCTGAGCAGCCGGCGTGGGAAAGAAGCATTCATGCACGCGGCTTGATTCGCTGGTCTGGTCCCATCTGGAAGCAGGGAGGACTTGCCCTGCTACCGGATCGGGCGGGTGTGGACGTCGCGCATGTGGTTAGACCGAAAACTCTGCCCAGAGAAACGTATGATCCGATGGGTCTTTCGCTCGCCGCGGCTCGATGTCCACGTCAACCCTTGTACATTTTTCCGCTAACGGTGCCGTCGCCAGAATATGGTCAATGCGCCAGCCCTTATTCGCCTCTAAGGAACTCGGCGCCCGGTAGTCCCAGAACGTATACTGTTGCCGGTCCGGGTAGAGCTTCACAAACACATCTTCAAATCCCCACGCCAGCATCCGCTCATAGGCCTTCCGCGCATCCTCGTGGTAGCAGACATGCTTGAGATGCTTCTCCGGACTATGCACGTCCATGGGACGCGGGGCCACGTTCATGTCTCCGCACCAGATGGCCGGCTTGCCGGGGGATAAATGCTTCTCGAAATACTTCCTGAGCCGCTCATACCAGCCCAGTTTGTATTGATACTTGGGTGAATCGATCTCAAAGCCCTGCGGCACATAGGTGTTGACGATGGGGATCCCATCGATGACGACACGGAGCAGCCTGGCATCCTCTGATTCACCGCCGTCGTCAAAGCCGTGGAACACCGCTTCCGGCTGCTTCCGGCTCAAGATCGCCACGCCGTTATACGACTTCATTCCGCGAAACGTAATGTGGTACCCGGATGGCGTCAGGGACAACAGCGGGAACTCGCTGTCCTGCACTTTGGTCTCTTGGAGACACAACACATCGGGCTTCTGCTGCTCAAGCCAATCCAGCACAATCGGAAGCCGTTTGCGGAGCGAGTTGACGTTAAACGTTGCGATTTTCATGGTGATGACTCGATGAACCGGCGGGGATGCTATCAGAAGGTCTTACCAGGAACAAGCCGGGCGTTCACATCAACGGCCTCTGACAGGATGCCAGAGGCCGTTCACTGTTTGGCAATAAGAAAGGCCTACTTCCCCATTGCGCCGACCGCGTCTTTCATTTCCATACCGGTCGCTTTCAACTCTTGTCCCGCCGCTTTCATTTCTTGCCCTTGGGCTTTCACGGCATCGCCCTGTCCCTTGATCTCATCTTTCTTCGCCTTCATCTTGTCCTTCATGGCATCCCGCTTGGCTTTTGCCTCCTCGCGGTGCGCCTTCATCTTGCTCTTCATTTCTTCTTTTTTGGCTTTCAGATCGGCCTTCATCTGCTCTTTCTCGGCGCTCACCTTGCTCTGCTCAGCCTTCACATCGGCCTTCATCTGATCCTTCATCGCCCCCAGTTCACTCTTCACCGTATCGTCGGCGAAAACGACAGAACCGACACCGATCAAATACACGGCTGCAATGGCAGCTAATACAATATTGCGCATCACGTTCCTCCTATGGGTCCGAATTAGGTGAATACCAACACTTCCAAGGCAAGGTTTCTAGCATCCTGCCTTGGAATCAGACCGGTGTCAAACTCGGCGTGGGACAGCCGAGTGTGCAGGGAAAATCCTCATACAGATTGCGTGATCATCGCTCCCCAGCGGCCACATGCTTCAGGCCAGGAATCTTCAGAGCACGCACGGCATCGCACACCGCATCGATCACTAGCGGTCGCGTAAACCCTCGCCGCCAGGCCAGACCGATCCGTCGCCCTGGAACCGGTTTGGCCAATTCGATCGCAACCAACCGTTTATTCTCATGCTTGGAGGTCAATGCGCTGCATGGCAACACGGTGATACCCAGTCCCGAGGCAACCATTTGGCGAATCGTTTCCAGCGAATTTCCTTGCCACTCTTCGGCATCGGATCGGCTCAACTCAGGACAGGAATCCAATACCTGCTGGCGAAAACAATGTCCCGCATGGGGCAGCAACACCTTTTCCGAACCAAGCTGTCGTGAATCGATCGACTTCTTTTTCTGCCAGGCATGGCCCACCGGAACCAGCGCTTTGAACGGTTCATCGTACAGGGCCCGGGTCACAATGCCGGGCTCATCGAACGGCAACGCGACCATGATGATGTCGAGCTTCCCGCTTTTCAGCATCGCGACCAGGTTGAGCGTCAGATTCTCCTCGATCTCCAATGGCATCGACGATGCGCGCGCATTGAGCAAGGGGACGAGGTCCGGCAGGATGTACGGCCCGACCGTCGCAATGGCTCCAAAGCGGAGGGGACCGGCCAGCTGATCTTTTCCCTGAGCCGCGATCACGCGAATCTGCTCGGCCTCCTCCAATACTCGCTGGGCTTGATGGATGATCCGCTCCCCTAACGTGGTCAGCGTAATCCGATGCTTATGCCGCTCAAAGATCATGGTCCCGAGCTCGTCTTCCAGTTTCTGAACCGCCAGACTCAAAGCCGGTTGCGTCACACAACAGCGCTCGGAAGCCCGGCCGAAATGCCGGTCCTGAGCCAGGGCGACCAGATAGCGCAGCTCGGTTAACGTCATAATCTCTCCTTATAATCTCTCCTTTCTAACGATTAGTAATATAAATCGATTCTATCAATACAATCAATTGGACTAATTCTAGGCGGCCCTCTATCATTTCATCAGGATCTCGTTCACGAAAGGAGCCATCTCATGCGCAGCCAGACGTCGATTCTCCGCTTATCCGTTGTTTCGTTCGCCGTACTCGTCGGAACTGAAGGGACTGGCGCACTGCCTCTCGCCCAGAGTGACACAGGCGCAGGGTCCGCCACGGCTTACACACTTCCCCAGATTCAAGGGTTGGAGGATCCCAATACCTTCGTCCCGGCGGAGAATCCGCTGACCGCCAAGAAAGTCGAGTTGGGCCGGCTCTTGTTCTTCGACCAGCGCCTTTCGAAGAACGACACGGTTGCCTGTGCGAGCTGCCATCTGCCTGCAAAAGGGTTTGCTGACGGGAGACCGGTGTCGACCGGTATCCACAAGCTGAAAGGCGGCCGGAGTGCGCCCGCGTCGATCAACCGCATATTCAGCAACGGTCAGTTTTGGGATGGGCGAGCCGACACACTGGAGGAGCAATCCATCGGCCCGTTCGTAAGCCCAGTCGAACATGGGTTTGCCAATCACGACGAAATGGTCGCGAAGATGAGAAAGATCCCGGGCTATCGGACACTCTTTCAAGAAGTCTTCGGACGCGAGATCGTCATTCAAGACGTCGGGAAAGCGATCGCGAGTTTTCAGCGGACGATCTTGTCCGGAAACAGCGCGGTCGACAAATTCGATCTCGGCGGCGATGAACAGGCGCTGCCCGAGTCGGCGCGGCGCGGCCTCGAGTTATTCAGGGGGAAAGCGCGCTGCACCCGCTGTCATTCAGGATTCAACTTCACGGATGAAAAATTCCACAATCTTGGCATCGGCTGGGACACCAACACCGTGGATCTCGGCCGGTACATGGTGACGAAGAATCCTGAAGATATCGGCGCCTTCAAGACTCCGACGTTGCGGGAAATCGCGCGCACGGCGCCCTATATGCACGATGGCCGGTTCAAGACGCTGGAGGAAGTTGTGCAGTTCTACAACCAGGGCGGCGTGAAAAACCCGCATCAGGACAATACGATCATTCCGCTCGAACTGACCGAGCAGGAACGACAGGACGTGGTGGCCTTATTGAAATCGCTGAACGGCGAAGGCTGGCAGCATGTCACACGCCCGAAGACGTTTCCGAAATAATTCGCTGGCCGGCAGCCGTTGTTGACCTGGAAGGGCCTCGCGACCATCTATGGCCGAGGCCCTTCCCAATTCCAATCAGGCTTGGGACATCTCGACCAGATATCGGCGAAGAATCGCTTGTTCCACCCGCGAACGCCCCCGGTCCGGCGCAGGAAAGCGGAGCACCAACTGAATTTTCCCCGGTTCAGGAAGCTGAATAGTGATGCGGGGTTCAGGCGAGGGAGCTTCCAAGAGGTTGGCCTGCTCCAGCAATTTCATTTGTCGGGCGGCTTCTTCCATAAAGGGGCCGCACTCGGCCTTGGCGGCGGCTAACAACGCCTGCTCGGCCCGCTGCCATTCCCCTTCCGACCTCAGAGGCACGACCACGGTATAGAGGCCGTACTCCTGCCCAGGATTTTCTTTCACCAGCGCATTCGTAAACAGAAGACTGTTGGGAAACACGGTCACCCGTCCCGTATACAAATGCGAAGATTGCCCAGGACCGATCTCCAACAGTTTCGTGGCGAACATGTCGTGGTCCAAGACCACCCCGCGATGGCCGGCGATCTGAATGCGATCGCCAACCCCATACACCTTGCCGCCAACCCGCAGCGCCGCTCCGCTTAAGCAGAGAATCAGCTCTTTCGTCGCCAGGACCAAGGCGGCAGCCAACGCCACAATGGACACGGCAAACGCCTGGAGTTCATGCGCCCAAATCACCACGAGGCCGATCATGATCACGAAGACCATGGAGTTTCTCGTCGTCACAACCCAGCGACGCTTGGCTTCCATCGACAACGCCTGGTTGCGGAAGACTCCCCGCACGACCAGCGTACGGATCAGTACGACCGACACCAATAGAATCAGCGACTTGAGTCCATCCAACACCACCGAACTATCGATCTGCATCCAGCCGATCTGCATCCCTGTCACCTACGGTTTTCGTCTCAATCCAGGTTAAGATCCATTGCCGTTCATCCGATACAGTTTGCGGGAACATTTGGAAGGAGTCCAATGCCGCTGCAACCTATCTCGTCGGATTCGGCGCTTGCCGAATCCCTTCGCCCCCGTCTGCACAGCACGTTGCAGCCACTGTTCAATCAATCCAGCCCTTGCTTACCAGCCCTGGAGAAAACCTGCCAGAAAATTCTCAGTCTGACAGGAGGGCTCACCGGCGCCGATCGCCTGGCCCAGATCATCAGCCGTGACCCGGCCCTGACCTGCCGGCTGCTCCAGATTTCAAATAGTATCGCCTACAGCCCGCAACAAGTGATTACGTCTATTCCCCACGCGGTGAGCTGGCTCGGCCTGGATACGGTCCGTTCCATCGTCACGGCCTCTCAGCTAGTCGAACAACTCAATGAGTTTCCCGATCGTCAGAAGGTGGTCAGCGGCGTCATCGCCCGAGCGCTCGTCGCAGCCGTGCATGCGAATGAGCTGGGCATAGCCATCGAGTATCCCTCATTGAGCCAACTCTTCAGTTCGACTCTCCTGTACTCGATCGGCGATCTGGCCATTGCCAATCAAGCCCCGGAACTCTATCAATCATTCCGCAGGCTCCCTGCCCAGACGCCTGCGGCACGCATCATTGAAGAAACCCAACTGTTTGGGGTTCCCCGCCTCAGGATTGCCCAAGCCCTCGCACAGATGTGGGGCTTGCCGCCATTCCTGGCTGAATTGTTTTCGAGCGAAGACGGCCAGCCCCAGGAGCGATGGGGAACCAGCCAAAACGTGTTCAAGGGACTCGTGACCGGATCGTCCGCTTTGATCGAGGCTATGACCGGCCCCTGTTCTCCCGCCACCATGGAAGCAGCGAAACGGGGCCTCCTGACGGGCACGGGCCTGCCCTCTCACATGTTTGGAGAGATTCTCGTGCGGGCCCTCGATCGCGGCAAGCAATTGGTCATTTCGGCCGGCCTCTCCTTCGACCTCTGGGGAGATTCTGTCCAACCCGAAGTCAGCTGCCCCATTCCAGGGCCGCCTTCAACAGAGGCTCCCACGGTCTCGACCACCTCGCGAAAGCGCGGACCAGCAGCGATTGAAACGAATCCCCTCGAGACCTTGCAAGCTCTGCAAACCGCCTTGCGCGAGGCCAAGGATATCAACACGCTCTTGAGCACCCTCGTTCAAGCACTGCACAAAGATGGCGGATTTTCCCGCGTCGCCCTGGCGTTGCTGAACCCGAACAATACCGATCACCTGGTCGGGCGGCTGTTGCGCGGGGTGGATGAGCCAGCCCCGTATCTCGACTGCCTCTCCGGATCGCTGACGAAAGAGCATCCGTACTTTTTGCAACTGATGAAACGGTCTGACGCAATCTGGATCGATGATTTCACCATCCCGATGGCTGACCCGGTCAATCCAGCTTTTCTGCGAGCCTGGAATCCTGGATCCGCTATCATCGCGCCGCTTCGGGTGGGAACCAGACCGATCGGCATGTTGTATTGCGACAACGGCCCATTACCCCGCCAGGTGCAACAAAAGGACTACCACGCTTTTCAATTGTTCTTCAGCCAGACAACGTTGAGCATTAATCGGTTGGCAGGAATACTGTAGAGAAGGGGAGCAAACCCAATAGCTACTTCGCCATCAGCGTCTCGCGGGTGCCTGGCACACACTCTTCACGCTTCCAGGACTTCAAAATCTTCTGCTCATTGAACGTCAGTGTATACCGAAAACAATAGAGGGTCGGCTTCGGCCCCTCACCCGCCTTGGTGAGGAGGGCACCTACTGATTCCGTCGCGCTGCCAAATCCAGGGGATCCCATCGACTCCAGCTCTTTGTCGCCCATCGGAACCCGGTAGGTCCAGACACTGTCCCCTCCCAAGGCCGGCGTCTTGGCCGTATGTGGAGGGCCAAATCTTTCACGAACCTCTTCCTGGGTCAGCTGGTCCACGCCATTTTTAAAATAGGCATCCCGCCACGGGGACCCGCAGGCCGCACACATCATGGCTAGGGCGATGAGGAGGCCGCAGGCGGTCGTACGAAAGGATGGGATGTGACGGATCATGATTGAGCGTTCAACTGCTGCATGCGCTTGATGGAACAATACAGCGCATAACCCTGCGCCAGCATGCCGGTGGTGAGAAGGCCCAACGCCGTGTTCAGCCAATGGGAGGCAGGATTATCAAGTCCGTACATGCCGAGGACAAACCCGAGGGCGATGGCGACAATGCCGACCGCCCGGGCCATCATGCCCTGCAGCCGCCAATTGGTTTCCAGCTCCTGTTTCTGCTCCATCATACAGGATACGCTACACTGGACGGGAACCGGACTTCAACTCTGCCGTTGTCTGATAGCCGACAGCCGCGCCTCGAACGGCGCCGCGTCGGTCTCACGATGCAGTTTTTTCAACAATCCCACAAGCTCGTCCAAACTCTTCTCCACATCGCGGTGTGTATCGCCCAACGCCTTCTCCCGAATGGCCAACACCCGCCGATAGAGAGGCTCTGCCTTCTCGGGAAAGCCCTGCGTGACATAGAGCAAGCCAAGATTATGCGCCGTGAGAGCCACATCCGGATGGTCCGGACCATGGAGACGCTCTTTGATCGCCAGGGCGCGCAGAAGGAGCGGTTCCGCCTGTGTAAATTGTCCATGCATACGATGCAAGACACCCAGGTTGTTCAGCGTCGCCGCCACATCGGCATGGTTCTCCCCGTGCGCATCCTGGTAGATCTTCAAGGCCTGCAGATACGCCGGTTCCGCTTCCACATACTTGCCCTGCGCCGCGAACGCTTGGGCTTCACTCGAGAGCGCGACCGCGACATGCCTGTCGATTAGCCCATACTGGGCCTCGGCTTTCTTCACTGCCGCGGAAAAAATCCGCTCGGCGGCGGAGTAATCGCCTTTCTGCATGGCCCGTTGCCCGGCCGCCATGGCCGACTCCCAGGTCTGCTGCTCGCAAGAAGCGCACAAGAGGACACACCACAGCGTGAGGAGAGCAGCCGGGGTTCGCATCATGAGGCCTTCATCTGTTCAACGATGGCTTCAGCCGGATAGGTCACGATTTCTGCCAGCGTCGGATGGTAATGCGGGATTCGAAGGAGATCGTGCACCGTCCCGCGATAGTACATCACCGCAATCAGCTCATGAATCAGTTCGCCCGCCTCAGGACCGACGATCTGGGCACCGAGGAGCATTCCGGTTTTCGGATCGGCGATCAGCTTCACAAACCCATGCGTCGCTCCCAGACACATCGCTTTCCCATGCTCCGCGAAAGGATAGGACGCCGTGAGATAGGAAATCCCCTTGGCGCGGCAAGCCCTCTCGCTCAGCCCCACCACGGCGACCTGCGGATCCGTAAACACGACTTCCGTCACTACGCGGTCGTCGAAGGTTCTTGGTGCAGACTCTGGATGACAGGCGTTCCAGCCGGCGAGTTCTCCCTGCTGAATGGCAATATGTACGATGTCATAGAGATTGGTGACATCGCCCACGGCAAAGATATGCGGCTGCGAAGTCCGCATCCCGCTGTCGACGACCACGCGGCCTGCTTCGACGGTCACACCAGCGGTCAGCAAGTTGAGCGCGGCA
Source organism: Nitrospira sp. (assembly GCA_040081095.1). Classification (GTDB taxonomy): domain Bacteria; phylum Nitrospirota; class Nitrospiria; order Nitrospirales; family Nitrospiraceae; genus Nitrospira_D. The sequence goes on along the minus strand of JBEBHO010000012.1, from coordinate 11,284 downwards.
ATATTCGGAACTCGCCCAAGCGCATTAAGGACCACGTGGCCCGACACCAATTGTTCCTTGCCGGGCCGAGTCACATGAACGACTGGCTGTTTCCCCGTCTGATCGACCTTCTGAACGGCCGCTTCCGTAATGATCGAGAGCCCTTCTAGCCTCAATCCTTCCGCGAGGGCACGGCCGATATCTTGATCCAGATGCGACAAGACATACGGGCTCCGCTGCACGATCGTCACTCGCGTGCCGATCCGCGAGAAAAATTGTCCGAGCTCCAAACCAACGGGGCCGGCACCCAACACCACCAGCGATTCAGGCTGCTCCCGCAGATCGAGCAAGGCGTCGCTCGTCACACATTGTCCATGATCCAAACCGGGAACGATCCCGGTGCGAGGAATCGAACCGGTGGCGATGACGAACGCTGTGGCAGTGACGTGATCGGTCCCGACTTGCAGAAGATGCGACGACAGAAAGGACGCCGGCGCTTCGTACAACGTGTAGGCCGGATCCCGGAGTTGCTGAATTCGATAGTCCGCGAATTCACGGACCAGACGATTCTTTCGATCGACGATCGCCGACAGGCTGGCTTTCACCTCGACCGGCGACAGTCCGAATTCAGCGGCCCGCCGCATGAGCGCGGCAATCTCGGCCGATCGCAGGATGGTCTTCGTCGGCATGCAGCCCCGCAAAATGCACAGCCCGCCCAGCGGACCGGGATCGACAATCGCGACATCGGCTCCGCAATCCCGCGCCGTGCGCGCCGCCGCATAGCCGGCAGACCCGCCCCCGATCACGACCACATCATGCGCCCGTTGAGTTGCCATAAGCCTTCCCCGTATAGTCAAAGCAGAAAGGATACACCATGATTCAACCCGGTCGCTATCGTCACTACAAGGGGAATGACTACGAAGTGCTGGGCGTGGCGAGGCATTCCGAAACAGAGGAGGAGGTTGTCGTCTACCGTGCGCTGTACGGCAAAGGCGGGCTCTGGGTGAGACCCCTCGCGATGTTTCTTGAAACCGTGCTCATTGAAGGACAAGCGCGTCCCCGGTTTCAGTTCGTGGCGAAATGCACCACTCCACCAGGGGTGTAATTCCCCCATCAGGCCTTACCATCACCTCACCTCGGTTATTCTGATTCCTGCCGCTTAAGTATTTCCCGCAGGTGCCGATACTACGACTGAGGAGAGGCTTCCATGCCAATCGTCCAGGCCATTAACGGAATTGTCGAAACCTACCCGGTGAAACCGGTCACACCCCGTGATCCGGTGGTCGACGCCGTCGACAGCGAGGCAGGGAAGGAGCGCCGCCACCCTTCCGGAGATCGCACACAGCTGGCCGCGCAACAGGCCTACCAAGAACAAACTCGCCATGCCCGTCTTCCAAAGCCGGCGATGCTGGCCAAGGATTTGATGACGGCCCCCGTGGTCACATTGCCTTCCGATGCCACGATCATCGACGCGTGGACCTTGATGACCCGCCGATCGTTCCGCCATCTGCCGGTTTCATCTGTTCATGGCACCTTGGTGGGGATGGTCTCGGACCGGGATCTGATCCGTTATGCTCCCGACCTCATCATTGCCGGGATTCAGAGCACCACTGCGCAGCGACGGTTGGCGGAGATTATGAGTTCACGGGTGCTGTCGGCCACTCCGACCACCGATATCAGAGAGATCGCCCGCGTGATGATGGATGAACGGGTCGGCGCACTCCCGATTCTCGATGCCAATCGACACCCGGTCGGCATCGTCTCCAAGCAGGACTTGCTCCGCGGCCTGGCCAACCACGGCCCAGTCGAACTGTGGACCTAACCGCTATTCCATCACTCCACCGGGGTCCAGCGTGCAAAGGTCGCCGCTTGGCCTACACGAATCCCCTGGCCATCGACCACATTCCACACCGTGGCCTCTTCGATCAGGAATCGTTTGCCCGTTGATGAAATCCTGACCCCTCGATAGCCCGAGAAATATCCCTGCGCCTCGGCGACCGCCAGCATACGGGCACGCTCGGCTTGATTCATCGGCTCCGCCGTAAGTCGGGATGGTGTGCTCGTCAATTGCGCCCACGACAATTCCCATAGGCCGAGTGCCAGCTGATTGCCATAGTTCAAGATGGGATCGGACTCCGTGCCGTGGGACACCACCACAAACGGCGCGGCAAAGAGGGCCCGGGCCTGCTCTTCCGGCGAACCGGTTCGCGCAAGCACATCCCGGCCGGTCCAGCGATGAAAGCTGTCGAGTAAGAGCTGCGACCAGGCCACGATGAAGGGGTATGACGAACCACCGATCAACATACGGTGCTGCTATCATGTCTGATGGGGCAAGGCAAGCAGAGGAGTCAGGGCTTGGTGGACTTGACCTTGCGGGTGTTCGGTTTGGGAAGCAGGCGGTATTCGACAAGCCGGCAACCGCAAAAAGCCACCTGACGGGTGTCGGTGGTCACCCGCACAATAATGGAGTGACAGAAGACGCAGCCCAGCGACCGGGTATCCCGGGCAATGGTCCAACGGGGAATTGAGATACGGTCTGGGTCGAGCGTGTGGTCATCCATGATGTTCCGTATCGGCAGTATGGAGAAAATCTGAAGCGCGGGCCGTGGTCCTGAGCCCCTCCCTGGCATGCGGCCAAAGCCCTATGTATAATGTTCCTCTTTTCCACTCCACTGATGCTGGTTAGTGAGGAGCTCGTCATGGCAGGCAAGACATTACTCGACAAGATCTGGGATGCGCATCTCGTGCGGGAAGAACCGGACGGGACCACACTGTTGTACATCGATCGGCAACTGGTCCATGAGGTCACTTCGCCGCAGGCCTTTGAAGGGCTGAAACTGGCCGGACGACGTCCGCGTAGACCGGCCGCAACGCTTGCCGTTCCGGATCACAATGTGCCGACCACGGATCGCCGGCTCGGCATTGCGGACGCCATTAGCGCGAAACAGATTCAAACCCTGGAAGACAATTGCCGGGACTTCAACATTACACTCTTCGGCATGAACGACATCCGTCAAGGCGTCGTCCACGTGATCGGACCAGAACAAGGATTTACCTTGCCCGGGACAACGATCGTCTGCGGCGATTCCCACACCTCCACGCATGGCGCCTTCGGCGCCCTGGCTTTCGGCATCGGCACCAGCGAAGTCGAGCATGTGCTGGCCACACAGTGCCTGGTCCAGAAGCGGCCTAAAACGATGGAGATCCGCGTCGACGGGGCTCTTTCTGATCACTGCTCTGCCAAAGACATTATTCTTGCCATCATCGGCAAGATCGGGACGGCCGGCGGCACTGGCTACGTCATCGAATATACGGGGTCGGCCATTCGCGCCTTGAGCATGGAAGGCCGTATGACGCTGTGCAACATGTCGATCGAAGCCGGTGCCCGCGCCGGCATGGTCGCGCCCGATGAAAAGACGATGGCCTACGTCAAGGGACGGCCATTGGCTCCGAAGGGCGCACTCCTCGAACAAGCCGTGCGCGCCTGGGAACAATTAAAAACGGACCCGGATGCCACGTACGACACCACCCTGGTCATGCGGGCTGAAGATATCGCCCCCCAAGTCAGTTGGGGAACCAGCCCCGGCATGGTGCTCGGTGTCGATCAGCGCATTCCCGACCCGGCGAAGGTGACGGACGAGAACACGCGCAAGGCCACCGAACGCGCATTGGAATACATGGGTCTCATGGCCAACATGCCGATCACAGAGATCAAGATCGATACAGTCTTCATCGGTTCCTGCACGAATGCGCGCATTGAGGACTTGCGGATCGCCGCCTCACTGGCCAAAGGCAAGCAGGTCGCCAAGACGGTGCACGCGATGGTGGTGCCAGGATCCGGCCTCGTCAAACAGCAGGCCGAACAAGAAGGACTCGACAAGATCTTCCGCGAAGCCGGATTCGAGTGGCGGGAGGCCGGCTGCAGTATGTGCCTGGCGATGAACGCCGATGTGCTGAAGCCAGGCGAGCGTTGCGCGTCCACCAGCAATCGGAACTTCGAGGGACGGCAGGGAGCAGGCGGACGCACACATCTCGTGTCGCCGGCCATGGCCGTTGCCGCAGCGGTCGAAGGACACTTTATCGATATTCGTCATTGGAGTTAGAGGACACCATGCAAGCATTTACCGCACTCACCGGTCTTGTGGCGGCGCTGGATCGGGTCAATGTCGATACGGATCAGATCATCCCCAAGCAGTACCTGAAAACCATCAAGCGCACAGGACTGAGCGAGGGATTGTTCTTCGACTGGAAGAAGCAGAAGGACGGGTCGCCGGATCCACAGTTCTTTCTGAACCAGGCACGCTACCAAGGCGCCACGATTCTATTAACCCGCGACAACTTCGGCTGCGGCTCGTCCCGTGAACATGCTCCCTGGGCCTTACTGGATCAGGGGTTCCGTTGCGTAATCGCACCGAGCTTCGCCGACATTTTCTACAATAATTGCTTTCAGAACGGCATCCTGCCGGTGGTGCTCACGGCCGACGAGGTCTTGGCCATGATGCAGGAGGTGCTGGCCACACCCGGCTACCAGCTGACGGTGGATCTCGGCAAACAAACGGTCTCAACACCGAACGGCAAGGTCTGCAAATTTGCCATTGATCCATTCCGGAAGGATTGTTTGTATCGCGGGCTCGACTCGATCGGGCTGACGCTGCAACATGAGACCGCCATCTCCGCCTACGAACAGAAGCGAAAGGCGGAAGCCCCCTGGCTGTTCGCCGATATGCCGTCATGAAACCGGGGAGGACTCGATGAATCCCATGGCCGTCTTTGCGCCTGTCATCTGGATTGCCAGACCTCGAGTCCTCATGACCCTTCTGGTGTTCGGCCTCTCGGCCTACCTGTTAATCGCCTTCAATTGGAGCTACTCGGACGGAAACCGCGCCGGCTATATCCAGAAGTTTTCTCAGAAGGGCTGGATCTGCAAGACGTACGAGGGCGAACTCGCGATGACCACGGTCCCCGGGGTTGCCCCGGTCTTGTGGAGTTTCAGCGTGTGGGACAAACCCGTCGCCGATGATCTTGCGAAGGTCATGGGCAAGCGTGTCATCCTGCACTACAAGGAACGCCGCTATCTCCCCACCACCTGCTTTGGTGAGACCGATTATTTCGTGGATCGGGTCGAAATTCAGGAATAGGCCGGAGTGACAGCAGGCCATTCAAAAAGACCGTCCAGCAAGACCGCAGTGAGTGAAGGGCCGAGGCGTACCATCTGAGGTACGTTGAGGGCCTGAACGATGCGAGAACGCCGCTGGCAGGATTTTTCAATGGCTCTGCTAAAGCCAGCGCCGTTGCCGGAACGCCATCAGCATCCCTGCCGCGATCAATCCCATCGCTGCTAATACTGCCGGATACCCCCACTCGGATTTCAGCTCGGGCATGTGCTCGAAATTCATCCCGTAAATACTCGCGATAAAACTCAACGGCATGAAAATCGTCGTAATGACCGTCAGGACCCGCATGACCGCGTTGAGGCGATAGCTGACGCTGGAGAGATAAATATCGAGGCTGGCCGAGACCATCTCGCGCAGGGTTTCGATCGTATCGACGATTTGCACGACATGATCGTACACATCCCTGAAGAAGACTTTCGTCGGCTCGTGCAGGAAGGGACAGTCGGAACGAGAGAGGCCGTTCGTGGCTTCGCGGAGAGGCCATACGGCCCGCCGGAGAAACAATAGCTGCCGCTTGAGCGCATGCACTTCTCTCAATGTATCGGGCTTCGGATCGGCCACAACCTTTTCTTGCAGAAGCTCGATCTTTTCGCCCATTGATTCGAGAACCAGGAAGTACTGATCCACGATCGCATCGACCAGCGCATAGAGCAGGTAGTCGGCGCCGCTCTGCCGAAGTCGGCCTTTGCCACCCCGCAACCGATCCCGAACCGGCTTAAAGACATCGGTGCCGTTTTCCTGGAATGACAGGACGAAATTCCTGCCGATGACGAAACTGACCTGCTCGACCAGCAGATCCTGCTTGTCCGTGACGGACAGCACCTTCATGACCAGAAACAGATACGACTCATAGTCATCGAGCTTCGGCCGCTGATCGGTGTTGGCAATATCCTCAAGAAGCAGCGGATGCAGCGAAAATTGTTTTCCAAACGCTTCGAGCAAATCAAGCCGGTGAACCCCGCCGATATCCACCCAGGTGACCGACTCATCCGCAGGCGGCTGCAATTCATTCGGGTTCGTCACGGTCCGTTCATCGCAGCGCGGGCCGGCGTAATCGAAGGCCGTCATGGTGACGGTCTCGGCTTTCTTCTCACCGATGTGGACGAGTGTGCCCGGCGGCAACCCGGTCTTCTTGGATCGTTTCTGGACGAGTTTCATGGGTGCTCTGCTTGTACGCAGATTCCCGCAGGAGGTCAAGCGCTCCATGGACGCGCCTTTCAATCTCGGCACGACCTTGCTACCCTGCGTCTATGTCTTGCGAACAGGAATATCTGGTTCTCACTGCCGCCATACGCGAAGCCGGCGCCGAAGCCCTGCGGATCGCCAAAGAAGGATTTCAGACCTACACCAAGCCGGATGACTCTCCGGTCACCTCGGCCGACCATGCCGTCAACGACATCCTCCTTGATCGCCTGCTTGGGCCGTTTCCACATCACGGGTGGCTGTCGGAAGAAACGCCAGACACGCCCGCCCGGCTTGAAAAGTCCCGTGTCTGGGTGATCGATCCGATCGATGGAACAAAAGCCTTCATCCGGGGCGAACCTGAATTTTGCATCTCAGTCGCACTGGTCGAGGATTCCCAGCCGATCCTGGCGGCGATTTTCAATCCATCGACGAATGAGCTCTATACCGCTGTTCGCGGACAAGGCCTGCATCTCAATGGCACACCGGTTCCGCGCGCACTCTCTCCGGCCCTTGCGCTGCCGACCGTGGCGCTGAGCCCTTGGGAACTCCATCTTGGCCGCTTCAAGTCCGTTGAGGAACATATTACCGGTCGGCCGATGCGGTCCATCGCCTGGGCGCTGGCGCTGGCAGCCAGCGGGACTATCCACGGGGTGATCACCTTTGAAGGCGAAAATGAGTGGGACGTGGCCGCCGGAACGCTCTTGCTCGAAGAAGCGGGCGGATCGGTACGGGATGGCGCTGGCCATCCACTCCAATACAACCGGCCGCGTCCTCGGTATGAGGGATTTATCGCCACCGTCGAGGGATTTCCCGAGCATCTTACATCGCAGCTCCTCCGGCTTCCACGATCAGCCCACTGACGACGAGCACACGAGAACACCATGCGTATAGCGATCTTAGGGATGGGCTTACTCGGACGGGCCGTTGCGGAACGGCTGCACGACTCAGGACATATGGTCACGGTCTACAATCGCACCGTTTCAAAAACCGATCCCCTGCGTGCGCGCGGCATCACCGTTGCGGCAACAGCCGATGAGGCCGCGGCCTCCACGGACTGCACGCTGCTCTTCTTGGCCGATGCGGCCGCGATTCGATCTGTTTTATTCGCACCAGACTCGCCGGTGAATCTCCGAGGTCGAACCATTATTCAGATGGGCACCATCAGCCCGGATGAAAGCCGGACCTTTCAACGCTCGGTGTCCGATGGCGGAGGAGACTATTTCGAAGCCCCGGTGCTGGGCAGCATAACGGAGGCCAAAACAGGCGCTTTGATCGTCATGGGAGGGGGAACGGCCGAACAGCTTCACCGCTGGGAGTCCGTCTTTTCGTCACTGACGGCCGCGCCATTTCTCATCGGACCCGTCGGCCAGGCTGCCATGCTCAAACTGGCGCTGAACCATTTGATTGCCGCAGAACTCTCCGCTTTTGCCCTGAGCCTGGGACTGATTCAGCGAGCGGGAATTTCCGTCGATCAATTTATGTCGATTCTAAAAACTAGCGCGCTGTTTACCCCAGCATTTGAGAAAAAGCTCCCCAGACTTCTGGCGCGCCAGTATGACAATCCAAACTTTCCAACCAGCCATCTGTTGAAAGATGTGACGCTCTTTGCCGGTGAAGCGCGGCGGCAAGGACTGAATGTCACGGGAGCCGAAGGATTGCGCGTGATCCTGGAGCAGACGATGGACCGAGGCCACCAGGACAAGGACTATTCGGCGTTGTTTGAGACGATCGATCCGAAAGACTAAGGCGCAGGAGGTGTCTCGCTGGCGGATAAGCTGGACGTTCTCCGCGAAAGCCGGAATGTGCCCCCTTTCGCTGTCGGAGCCCGATCATCACCGATGCGTGTATACCACCAGCGACCATCCCCTTCGGAAAGGTCCGGGCTCAGCTCCACAACAAAGGTGCCTTCCCGGTCGTTGTCTTCCTGCAGCCAGGTGCCTTCCCAATGCGTGCCGTTGAAGGACCCTGTTCGAAGCTGCCCCTTCTTCCACCCGTAGGTCCCGTTGCCTGACTCGTCGAGCGTAAGCAGCACCACCGTGAGCTCCTCATAGTCCCAATCGCCGGCGAGGATACGACGGTCGCCCGAATCATCAACGACGGCTCCGGTCACCGCCGAGGTCGTCAGGAGATGAGAAGATCGTGAGCTGCTGCAGGCAGCCGTCAACACAATGGCAACCACAACCGCGTATAAATGGAATCGTGCAACGCGCATGGAAAGACAACCCCCTCACTGTTTTATCCTACTTACCATGGAGGGTCGCGAGGGACAAGCGGATCGAAAAAAGTTCAGCGGCAACGGCCACTGCTCTACCCGAGCTGGTCAAGCCGACGGCAGGCTTCGTCGAGATCGGCGTCCGTTTTGGCATAGCTAAAACGGAGGAAGCGCGACCCACCTGGTCCGGAAAAGAACGCTTCGCCGGGAACGGCTGCTACCCCGACTGTATCCAGCAACGCCATCGCCCGGGCTTTCCCGGTGGTCCCGGGGAGCCGGCCCGCATCCGCCAGCACATAGTACGCGCCCTGAGGAACTGATGGCGTGAGCCCGGCCCGCGAGAGCGCCGCGCAAAACCGATCCCGCCTGGCTTGAAACTCCCGGGCCATCTTTTGGTAGAAGGAATCGGGCAGCTCGTTGATACCGGCGGCTACACCCATCTGCAATGGCGCGGGCGCACAGACATACAACAGATCATTCATCGCCCCAATGAGATGAGCCCAGCGCTCAGCCGCCACGCTGTAGCCGATGCGCCAGCCGGTAATACTGAAGGTCTTGGAGTACCCCCCGATCGTAATCGTGCGTTCAGCCATGCCGGGCAACGTTGCCATACTCACGTGCTCGCGATCATCGTAGAGAAAGTACTCGTAGATCTCGTCGGTAAAGACGAAGAGATCGTGACGGATCGCGATCGCGGCAATTCCCTCCAGCTCCGCGCGTGAAAACACCTTGCCGGATGGATTGCCGGGGCTGTTGACCACAATCGCTCTCGTGCGATCCGTGATGGCTCCCTCAACTTCTGCCAGAGAGAAGGTCCAGTCAGGCGGCTGCATCCGCACCGCCACGGGCACGACATCGACCGATTGCAGCGCCGTGGCATGGTACTGGTAGTAGGGTTCGAAGAGGATGACTTCATCTCCCGGATTCAAGAGCGCTGCACAGGCGCAGTGAAACGATCCCGTCGCCCCGGCGCTGACCGTGATGTTGATTTCCGGATCAGCCTGAATGTCGTTGTAGCGAACCAGCTTTCTGGCCAATGCCTGCCGTAATTCCGCCAACCCATCGAATCTCGTATAGGTATTGAAGCCGTGATCCATGGCTCGCTTGGCACCCTCCAACACCGGCATGGGTACCGGCGTATCGCAGACCCCCTGCGCCATGTTCAGGCCTTTGGCCTTTGCGCAGGCCTGAGTCATCGCCCGGATTTCAGAGGGCCCGAGCTGGGCCATCCGTAAATTGCCTGTTCGCTTCATCTGCACTCCTTCCGTCACCACGCCCCGCCGATTCATTTTTCGCAGAGACCTCGCCTCACGTCAACCCTTTGTCCATCCAGCGATGGGCCCCCATCCTCTCCCATTTCCCAGACCGACCTGTCATGACGTCCTCTGAGCCTTACGAGGCTCGTAGCTCTGTGTAGTTGTTTGTATTTACATTATGAGGGTCAAATGCTACACATTTGGAACATTCTCATGGGTTCAGCAATCGTGAACGCTCTCCCCCCTCGTCCGAAGTACACCATCTGAGGAAGGCGGAAAAGGCGGGATCGCGATATCCTCTAGTCGTAACGGCATTCTGAAAGGGTTCGTCATGATGGAGTTACGGCCACACCATGCTGCGGATTCTGATCCGGCAAGCGATCACCACAAAGATCGCCGAGGCAGACGGATGTTGCTCTCCTGTCGCCTGTTTTTCTTCGGCGAGGACGAGTTCGAGGGTGAAGCCACGTTACTCGATATTTCCGCCAGCGGGTGCCGCGCAAGCTCCTCGATTCCTCTGGAGATCGGGATGATCCTGCGGCTGTCTCTTTTTCTTCCCGATCATCAATGGCCACTGCGCATCAATCAGGCCATCGTTCGCTGGATCGATCACAAAGAGTTTGGTTTGGAGTTTACCGATATCACGATGGCTCAACGAGAGCGGCTGCGCGCACTGGTGATGAAAGCGAGATAGTCTTCGCTTCCTCCGGAGCCGGCACCCACGAAACTTTGGAGGCGTGATTCGGCGCGGCAGGATTCTGGCTTTTCGATCGATACATTTCATAGTGCTTGAGCACTTTCCTCACATAGCGACGGGTTTCTCGAATTCGTGGGATCCGGCCTCCCTTCACCCGATGCACGCCAGCATTGTACGCTGCTAGCGTCAGCCGGAGATCTCCTTCATACAAATTCAAGAGATGTCGTAACTGCTTCGCCCCGCCACCGATGTTCTGGATGGGATCGTGAAGATTTCCCACGCGCAGCGTCGCGGCCGTTTCCGGAGTTAACTGCATGAGCCCGATCGCTCCCTTACGGGAGACCGCATCAGGACGAAAGTCCGACTCGGTCTTGATCACCGCCCGCAATAACGCGGGATCCAACCGATAGCGCTTTGCGTAGAAGGCGATCGCTCGCCGGATTTCTTGTGTGTCATAGCGCGGGCGCCCGTCGAAATCCGACTTTGTGGGAACAGGAATCGCCCCGACCATCGCGATGGCCAGGATCAGAATCCCCGCGCTTCGCAGAACCGCCGCGGAGGGACGACACCGTTGTATGAAGATTGGGGTAATCACGCAGTAACCCGGTCGACCCATTCAGCAGGGGTGGACCAGGGTCACGGTATCTCTCCTCAAGAGCCGTGCCGCCAAGCCTGGCTCACAACTCACTGAAGTCATTCAGAACGCCAGCTGGCACGTATCGTGACCCTGACAAGGATGCGCACTTTGGGCGCCGACGGCCACTTTTTGGCAGGAGAACTA
>JBEBHO010000111.1:0-19642 GCA_040081095.1 Nitrospira sp. | reverse complement strand
CAAGGACGACAACAGATCTTCCGAAACCGGCCGCGCGCCGCCGGACTTCGTCGTCAATGACACCAGCACACCCATCGGAGACGCCAGTAACCCTAAATCAATGGCGGCTCCTTTTGGAATCAACCCCAGCAGCTTGGCATCGACATCCGCCTCAGGCAGACCCCAGGTATGAAAGACCTGGCGGGTAATCGGTTGCGGACGGATTTTTGTGGAACGCGTAAATTGATCGGCCAGGAGCGGAATGACCGAGTCCGTCATCATCGCCTCCATCTCGCGGGGCACACCGGGAAGCGACACAATCGTCGCGCCTTTCCACTCAAGCGCAAAGCCCGCCGCTGAGCCGACCGGATTCGCCACCACGGTCGCACCTGCAGGGATCATCGCCTGCCTCAATTGCCCTTTGTTCGGCGTCCGTCCCCACTGAGCCAGACGCGCTGTCATCCCATCGAGCGCCGCTTTTCGGCGAGCCAGTCGCCGCCCGGTGGCCTTCGCCACCGCTTCTCGCGTGCAATCGTCCACCGTCGGCCCGAGCCCACCGGTCATGATGACCACCCCGGCGCGACTCACCGCAGTCTTGAGCACCTGCACCATATCAGCCTGATCGTCTCCGACAATCGACTTGAATCGGACCTCGATCCCGAGCCGCCCCAGCGCCTCCGTAATAAAGAGCGAGTTGCTGTCGGATCGTCCGCCGACCAACAGTTCAGACCCGATGGCGATGGTTTCAGCAATGACCGAGCGATGGGCAGACCGGGCAGCATACATAGGTTGTTGTGTCCTGTTATTGAATCCCTGCGAAGTCGATGACGAAACTCTCCGCGCCGCCGGATGCGGGAAACACGGTGATCGTCGTCTTCGCCTTGGGATTGAAATCGTTGTAATCGAACGACGCCACCACCTTCGCCTTGAAGCGAGGGTGTTCCGGCCAAGCGGCGCTACGGCTCGCCTGCCCGTCGAATCGCACCGTCACCGGCTTGATCGTCCGGCCCGCTTGATCGAATACCATATAACTCTCCTGGGCAAAGCTCGGCGTATCTCCGAAGATCACCGTGCTGACCAGCATCGTCTTCGTCTCCACGACTTGGGACACATCTGTGGCACTCGGCTGAAGCCCACGAAGCGCCATGTGCGTCGCCATCACGGAGAGTGCGCCCAGTTTCGTAATGAGGAATCCACTGGCGTGCCGCTCATCACCGACACCGAAGCGCACATAAAACGAATCCGGCGGGCGCCCCTGCGTAGCCGCGGCCTTGCCTGCCTCGAGCGCGGCGTGAATCTGTTCGGAAGTCGGCTGGGGTTCAATCGCCAGGGCCGGGACGACGCAGAAGAGGCTGAACAAGATAGAGCCCATCGCCAACCTGTTCATAGATCGTCCCTCCCTGAAGATGAAGCCGTACCAGATCGTTTTTCCACTGTCAACGAACCGCCTGACGCGTTTGCGCCCGTTGACAAGGCAGAAGACGAAGTGCTAAAAAAATCGGTCTTTACATACCTGCCTTTTCAAGAAGTTATACGGAGGTTTTCCGATGTCGAGTCCCGAACAAACCGCACCAGCACAACCACCGAAGCGACAATTCGTCAATTTCACATTCTATAAAGTCGATCCGGCCTGGCGCCGCCTTCCTGAAGCCGAGCGCACCAAGGGGAAACAAGAATTTCTCCGCGCCGTGGAAGAGTATGCCGGTCGCGTGCTCGTCGTCGCCTACTCCGCAGTGGGCATCCGCGGCGATTGCGACATCATGCTCTGGCGCATCAGTTACGAGCTGGAATTGTTTCAGGAGATGACCTCGAAGATTCTCGCGTCAGGCCTGGGCCAGTACATCACGACCCCCTATTCCTACCTGGCCATGACCAAGCGTTCGATCTACGTGGATCATCACACCCATGAAGGACAGGAGAGCAAGCGCCTGACCGTGGTCCCTGGAAAGGGCAAATACATTTTCGTGTATCCGTTCCTCAAGACCCGCGAATGGTTCCTGCTGACGAAGGCGGCTCGCCAGGGCATGATGGACGAACATATCGAAGTCGGCCATCGCTTCCCCTCCGTGAAATTGAACACCACCTACTCGTTCGGTCTCGATGACCAGGAATGGGTCGTGGCGTTTGAAAGCGACAAGCCCGAAGACTTCCTCGACCTCGTGATGGCCCTGCGCGAAACCGAAGGGTCGCGCTATACCTTGCGCGATACGCCGATTTTCACCTGTATCCGCAAGACCGTGAAAGAAACCCTCGATACCCTCGGCGGGTAATACACACGGTCCTATGATTCCGGACGGCCTTCGATCCCGCGATCGAAGGCCGTTCTTTTTTGTTCTCCTGATACCCCGGCAAATTCACGCCAGAATAAAAAACATGGCTGTTGGAGCAGGGATTCCGCTTTGACAGCGAATTCACGCATATGTTACCTCTACTAGGTCCTCTTTCATCATCAATTAGGTAGGATCATGGCAGATACCACCGCCCTCTATGCGCTTCGATTCCCTGACGGATCCGTCAGCCTATACATCGACGAGCACTACGCCCAAGATCGCGGCATTGATCCATCCAAACTGGTCAAGATCGAGATTCCTCGGGAAATGTTCATTAACGGCAGCGTGCAGGAAGTCCGCGAATACGTTGCGCTCTATTTAGAGACCCATCAACAGCAAACCGGGAACGCGTAACCAACGCAGACAGGACAGACGATCGCTATGCCTTCAACCATGGCCTCTCCCCTCACCGCCGAACTGATCCAAGACGTCATCGCGAACCTGCCGATTCAAGGCCGCGTGATGCTCCGGTTGCTTCTGATTCAGCACTTGGATGTGACGCATGAAGAAATCTTGTTCATGGTCTCGGATCGCCCCGATCCTCGCTGCGTCTCCGGCAAAAAACCCATTACGACGATGACGGAAGAATCGATCTCGGCCATGGTCAGCCGGCGGGATGAATACCGGCGCCGCGCCCGGCTCCGCCGGGAACGCACCGGACTCCAGTGCACGGCCCTCTCCACCCTCGCGGCCACCGCTGAAAAGTTAATCAATCGGGCCTCGACGCTCCTGGCCAGCCGGGGGATCTCCGCCGAAGCGATCGCCAATCTGAAAGCACAAGCCCGCGTGGCCGTTCCGGGGCCCGCCCTGCGCGTGCTGGAAGAACGATGGGACAAGAACGACATCTCGGCGGACGAATACCAGAGCTATCGGCTGGCGATTGAAATGCAGACCCACATTCGCATGGCCGAGCGTTTCAAAACGAGGCTCGCGCTCGCCGAGCGTGAGCGGCAGACGTCCGATCAGACCACCTTACTGGACCATGAGATCGGTCACATCTGGGGAATTCCTGCCGGCACACTGGCTGCCCGCAAAGTGAAGTTCCTGTCGCAATATCTGATGGCGCTCCAAGCCGCTTTGTCCGGCGCACCTTCCACCCCTCACAGCATCCCCCCGCTGGATCTGTGGAAGGATACTTTGGCGACGCTCGCGCGCACCCCCATCGAACGCTCCATCGCCACCTACGATGGCCTCGAAGCGACGGAATCCGCCCTGATAGAAAAACTCTCATCCTATGTCGTGGGCGCAGTGCCTGAACCCATTGAAGTCAAGTTTTGGAACTCGCTGGTCTATGGCGCCAGCTCCCAAGCGATGCACAGCGAAAACACCCGCACCTTATTCGGACTGCAACGACTCGTCTCCATTCAACTCGACACCGATACCAGTCCTGAGGCACTCGATGAAGAGCTCTTGAAGCGGACGACCCCGCGGGTGAAGCCGGAAGCCGGCGCCATCGAGGGTCCGACCGAACCGAAGATGGTGATCACCGATCATCAGAAACAAATTCTGCACAACTTTATCGGAGAAGATGTCAGCGGCAACAAAGCCAACGACAAGTGGTAATTCAAGGCGCTCTTGCGCATTGCGTTCGCTCGGGTATAATCAGATTCAACCATGTTGAAACTACCGGTCAGACGTCTCGGCTTCTTCACGTTGCTCGGCATAGTGTTGTCCGCCACCGTGACGGTCGGCACGATGAGTGTGCCTCCGGTCACATCGGCGGCAGGCCTGCTGGAAATCGCTGAGCTGCTCGCGCATCCAGAGCAATACGACCATCAAGATGTCGTGGTCAGCGGTGCCGTGACCAACGTGCAGCTCGCCACTAACCGCCAGGGACAACCGGCCTACGGATTCCTGTTGAAAGACCAAGCTGGCACGCTCAAAATTATCAGCCTCGGCCAAGCTGAGGTTCATGAAGGTGATCAGGTCATCGTCGAAGGGGTCTTCAGCCGGCTACGCCAAGTCGGCCGATCGATCGTCTACAACGAAATCAAGGCACTCTCGGTGAAACCGCTCAATCGCTTGAACCCCGACCTCGTCGGCTAGTTGACTTCCACCCCGCTGAGATCTATCGAAACGGACCGATCTCCAATGTTGAGAATGCCGCCGACGCTCCTCCGTATGCTGATCTTGCCTTCAAGCCTCGTCGGACTGATGGCCATCTCCGGCTGTGCGACCACCCCGGCCGTGGTCGGCGAATACCCGAACCAACAGAAAGTCATGGGCAAGTCGAAAGCCGCTGTCTTAGCCTGCGCCGGAAAACCCGTGAAAGAACAGAGCCGCAACGACGTGGTCCTCCTCCAATACTACCGGGAAGCGCCGGTACTCGAAGAATCCCAGCCGGTGGGAAAAGGCAGTATGTCGACGAACCGGCATGGCTGCTGGGCCACGGTCGTGTTGACGGACGATCACGTCACCGACATACGCTATCGATTCGCGCCACCGAGCATGGACGCCTCCAACGACTGCGAAGCCATCTTCGATCCCTGCTCCCAATAAGACCGTCCCTCTCTCTTCATCAGCGTTTCCCGTTTCCGCCTAGCCGCACGCCGCAAATCATGGTACTCCTACCCATCATGACGCCTCGGCGATACATCTTCAGCCTGTTCATATTCTGGCTCCTCGCCTGGTGCCTCCCCGGGAGTGCTCTGGCCCTGGAGAAATACGGACGTCCGTTGCCATCGATGGATGACCCCAACGATTTGGATCGCGATTCCGAAGAGAGCCTCTTTGCGGGATATCTGCTGACCGGCGCGTTTGCAAAAAATCCTTCGTTCGCGGCCAGACCGGACAACAGCGGCCTGGTAGGCCTGCGGCACATGCTCCATCTGGAAACAGATCTCTATAAACAATATTTGACGTTTTATACGGATCAGAATTTCTTCTCGGACCGGACCAACGGCTGGATCGAACTCAGCGAGTGGGACAGCACCTACGCCTTCACCGGCGTCGTCGATCACGTCAGCTGGCGGCTTCAATATGAACGGGATGCGCCGATCGATCGCCGGGGCATCAAGCAAGCCTACGCCGACGGCATGATCACCGCCAAGATGCAATCAGCGCAGGACATGGCCTGGTGGCGCAGACTGTTTCCCAATCAGAGCCTGACCATGTACGGCGGCGCCGGCTGGCTCTTCCATAACAGCAATTACTTTGCGCGGCCGGACAATACCGGGCGCGCCCTCTTCCGCTACGTGGCCCACGCCGACCTCGACCTCTACAAAAACAAAGTCGTGCTCTACGGAGACGTGAACTTCTTTACCGATCGGGAAGGCAGCAATCAGGCCAGGCCGACGGAAATGGATTGGATCGTGGGGCTGGCTCTCCGTTGGCGAGACGCGGAACTGGCGGTGTATCACGAACAGGATCAGCCGTTGGACAAAGCTGGTCTGGTCCAGAAATATCTGGCCGTGCAACTGCGATTTTCGTTCGATGTTTCGAAGGGAGATCTAGGATTGAGCCGGATGAAACCAAGCACCGGCATTCAGTGAGGCAGTTTCAAAATCCATGTCATCAATCGATCGGACCACCGGTCAGGCAGTAACTTAATCATCAGCGCCCGCACCTTCGCATCACGTCCCACAAGATAGCGCGTCTTCGGACAGGACGCCGTCAAGGCATGGACCACGGCCTCCGAGACGGCATCGGGGGGGATTGCCCGGGCCGCGGCCTCCGCCACACGCGCCCTGACTCCTGCGATCACTCCGGCATACAGGGCATTCAGCTCTGCCGTCGTCGTCAATTCCAATTCCTCGGCGTTCGTGCCGGACTTCGTCCAGATGGGCGTCGCGATCGCCCCCGGTTCCACAATGGAGACGTGAATCCCCCACTGTTGCACCTCAAGACGCAACGCATCCGTAAGCGCTTCCAACGCAAACTTCGAGGCAGAATAGGGCCCCATCACCGGCATTGCCGCGCGGCCGGCAATCGAGCCCATATTGACGATGCGTCCGCGCCCTTTACGAAGCAGCGGCAGAAACGCCTGCGTTACCGCGACCTGCCCGATCACATTCACTTCAAACTGCCGGCGCAGATCGGCAATCGGCACGGCCTCCAGCGGACCGGCCACGGCGATCCCTGCATTGTTCACGAGACCGGCCAAGCCTCGATCCCCGATCAGCTCAGTCACCACCTGCCGCGCCCGCGCAATCGACCCGGCATCGGTCACATCCAACAAGAGCGGCTGCAGCCGTGAAGAAGCCTGCGCCTTCAAGGCCTCGCCATCTTCCATCCGACGAACACCAGCGAACACAGTAAAACCGAGCCGGTCCAGATGCCACGCACAGGCCGCGCCGATACCGGTCGATGCACCGGTGATCACCACTGCCTGTCCCATCACCATCCCACCCCCATCAATCGTGATAGCTTGCCAGACTCTATGGCTTGTTGAGTTTGGACCGGAACAGATTGTCTTCCGCCTTCGCCAGCCACTTCATCAGATCATCGAATCCCTGATCGGTGATGTTTTCGACCCGATAGCCGGTGGTCTTTCTATGAGAATACGTATCCGCAGCCATAACGACGGTCTCCAGAAACATTAGATCGGTCCATGCTACCTGCATCGTGAATCCAAAACATTCCTTGAAGTCTTTCGACTCGTACTCAACCCCCTCGACACACCACTCCAACTCCTCCAGCCTCTTCAGTGGAATGTCATACATATCCGGATCGATAAAATGGTGCAGACCCTTCACATAGGCCACGATGTCCTGGAGTTGTTGATGACGCTCGGCACTCACGACCAACTCAGCCGACTCAGGCAGACTCGACTTCTGTTCAGGTTCAGCCATACATCCCCGGGCTACAGCTATGCGACCCCTGCCGCACAGTTTCAGCGCGGGATTGTATCCGGCACCCCCGATGTGGTGCAATCCCATATCCCACAGAACCCGACGACCTGTTGATATGCTCTACCCATGACGAACTCTGACGCCCTTGGACACAAACCTTGCCCCATGGATTCGGGGCCGATCCCGCTGGTGGGAGAGCATCGCACGAAGTCTCAGCCCATCATCCGGTTCTATTATTGCCGGTTCTGCGAGCAACTGTTTGCCTTCACCACTTGCGACGATACCGGAGAAGGATTGGTGGCATCGTTTGGACGGAGTACGACCGGCGGCAGGTGGGAGATTCGCACCTCGTCAGGACCTGAAATGCTGGTCCGCATCGCACAGACTGCAACCAGGACACTGCAACCAAACAGCGACGGCACTCTCTAGTCTGCCCTCATGACAAACGAATTACAGCAGGAGCGGGCCACATAAACACCCCTCCCCCTTCGATCAACCGCACCCTCAGGGCGCCCAATACAACTGTCCGGACGACGGCTCAGGCCGCCTTCCTGAAAATCACCTCTGCATCAGGTGCAGCGGCTGACCCGGATCGTCCTTTCATCTCCACACTGTGCCGGCGCTCCGCATTACTTTCACATGCGAGCGACCAGGCCAACAGCCACACAAGCGCACTTATTGTGATGAGCCCGATGAGTTCAACCATGTCACACCTCACAATCCTCCTGAGGTTTCGTACCGTTCTCGTCAGCCGACCGGCTATCAACGGATGGCTGGCTCAATTGTGCCAACCATCCGACCTCGCACAGCCCTACGCCGCCGGGCGATAGACCCAGCGATCACGATCGCGAAGCAGATCCGCATGCGCTTTTGCTTCCCGGCTCATGGCGGACAACCTCAACCCGCTGAAAAACACCAGCGCCATCCCGATCATCGCGGCAAACAGATATCCAAGCGGAATCCCGGGCCAGGCCATTACCGACGCCGACGCCATGACCGCTCCCATTGGGGCCACGCTTGCCACCATGATCTGATCGACCGGTTCCGCCATCGTCGCCGTGCGATCCACCGCCGCCAGCAACGTCCCCAGCTGATACTGATTCGCCCCCCAGGCCTCTTCCATCCCACTTCTGGCCTGAGCCACATGTACAATCGCCATCCCCAGCTGTTCCTGAACTCCAACCACCCGCGCGGCATAGTCCCGGCTCGCATCCACAATCCATCGGCCAAGCAACGGCTGCCACGTCGCGGCAAATGCGCCATGCATCCGCCCGCCCAACTGCTCCGCCGCGCCGATCATGTTGCGATTGTAATCAGACAGATAGTGATCCGCCGACAAGACCCCGCTCCGCACTCCGCGCCTGGTACCGTTCACAATGGTTCGCCCCATCACCGCCTGGACGCGAGCCTCGTGGTCGTCAGGAATTATCGCCGCGCGATCCATGATTTGCCCGAAGGGACCGCCGGGAAGAGATTGCAGGCTATAGTGCGCGAGCAAGGCCTGATCCCATTCCAACGTCGCCTGAGCCGTGACGCGATCGCTTGCGCGTTGCAGCAAGGTGCGTTCGACGATGGCCTGGCCAAGCGCCGGCTGCAACCACACCATCCCGTTGCCCGGTTGCGAGAATTGATCAACCATCGCCGGCGGCGTGGCGACGAGAAACGTGCCGGTGGTGGCCACGAAGAGGAACAGCGCGCCGAAAACAATGGCGCACATGCCAAACCCGACGATGATGTCGATACTGCTATAGCGGTAGCTCATGACAACCTCCTTTCCTCATCAGGGAATCCGGCAAACGGCAGATGCGCCGCAGGCCTTCGTACCTGATTCGGATGGCGTACGGTGAAACAGCGGCACCGGAAGCGGTGCCCAACGCGAAGGTCAATGGAGAGTCAACGGCTGGACCCGCTGGGGTACAGTCGAACGCCTGTCTGGTGAAGGAGAAATACCCGGCAGATCCGGACCGATGGAATGAGGCTCCTCGGAGGACCATAACACCACCTATAGAATAAGGCGGCTACGAATTGATGAAATTAGCTTACGCCTCCAGGACCCCGTAGGCAAGGACCGCACAAGACACGCCTATGGCCGGTCAGCGCCAAGCACTTCCCGTATTGATTGATGTGGCATCTCCGATTCCCCAACCCTCGTATGCCCCACACCACCCTCTCGCTGGACCAGACCAACTGGAAGAGGCTCGACTAGGTCTCGTCCTTGCCGTCGCATGGCTTATCGGTTACACGAACATCTTGGACTATTCCCCCGGCGGCGGACCGATGCGCTGGCGCTCGCCTATCCGGATGCCCCTTGCCTGGGAGATCGTGGCGGTGCAGTTTGGCGAAACCCATCACCCGCGGAGCTGGTTCACGGCGCTTCTGGCCGGAGCCGCCGGAGGCATCGGCATCTTCCTCTGCGATGCCTTCGCCTATCGTCTCACTGACGGCGTCATCCCTCATTGAATGAACAGCCACAACAGACACATGGACCGTCTCACTCGCGACGCCGGTGGCGTGATAGGCCACGCCGCCATCAATCACACGTCATCGATCGCGAACGGACCTCCGATCTGAAAACAAACCGGTCGCACTCGTTTTTTGAACCGGAACTGGTGGAGAGTGAAAAATATTTTCAGGAGCCCACCTCCGTGAATCAGTCCTCATCGCCGGCGTCGGTAAAACATTTTGCGCCGTTCACCTGCCCCGATGTGGAGATGGACCCAGCCGGCGTTTCATCCCAACGCGATCGACCGCAGAACGATCTCACGGCAGCGCATTTCATCGATGAGCGGAAGTCGGCTCCAGGAGCCGCTTAACACGAATCTCTGATCCAGACCATCCCGCGATCCACCCCCCTGCAATCGTGTGAGATTGCATACGGCACGGTCCGGGCCTCACACATTTTCGCGCCTCGACCGACCACGCCTCCCTCCCGATGAGTCCTTCCGACAGGGACGAAGCCCCCGTCGCATTTCCCCTCGACCGAAAAAATCCTCTCAGAAGTAATTTACTCGCCACGTAATCTCTGCTATACCTGTCACATCAGTTCACACTTTTATTCTGAAGGGGGGTGAAGTTCTCATGGCCACGAAGAAAGCAGCAGCAAAGAAGCCTGTAAAAAAGGCTGCCGCGAAGAAGAAGAAGTAGTCGCACCATGAGGAGGCAACGGTCACGTTGCCTCCTCGCCTCTCTCTCCCCCACTCGCTCAACCCCGACTCCAGAAATTCAGACTCACAGTTCGAATCACATTTGTCCGTTCCACTTTTTTCCCTGTCGTCACTCCATCGGCTCAGTCATCGTTCAGCACCCCGCAGTGACATGACTCGGGATAGCCGAATCGTCATCACCTCGTCCATATCGTTTTCACTTCGTGGAGAGCCCCCCGATCGAATCGGAATCCCCCTCACCTGGGCTCACCCCCTGGCAGAAACTCCCCATACGTTGAAGTTCGGTGAGAACAGAACTGGCGCCAAGATCTGACGAGCGAGGACCTACGCACTTATGGATTGGAAAGAGGCAGCGACTTGGATCAGATGATTGGCGACTGGAATCAGAGAGGCAAGAACGCCACAAGGCAAAAAAAAGGGGAGGTGATGGCCACATCACCTCCCCGACTTCCAGGGCTGGGGAAGTCCCCTTGGCACCCAAGAAAGCAGCAAAAGGATCTTAGCACGAACTCGCCAGAGAAAACACGATAGAATTAAGATAAATATTTTCAACAAATTCAACATCTTGCAATATCAACCCTGTGGATAACCTCAAGCAGGTCATGAATAGACCGCCCTTCACAGCTTGGTCGAATTGGGGAGATTGAAGACGAAATACGCATCCGGAAAACATGGACCAGGATAACCTCACGGCGGTTCGGGGTAGAATCGCGACACGCCAGTCCTTATAGATTGGAGCTTAGCTCGATGCTCGTGACGCCGGAGACCCAACGTCGGAATCAGCGGCAAGCACTTCTGGCCACCCTCCTGCTAGCCGGGACAGCTGGATGGCTGAGCTGGCTTCTCCCTCCACTATGGCCGCTACTCGGACTTTGTCCTGTTGCCTACTGGTGGGTGCGGCGGCCCCTCCTCAGGCGAATGAACGCGATGCGGCAGCCGTTCTCCAAAGAGCGGGAGCAGATTCTTCACGAACACGTCGCCTTTTTCAGAGCCCTCGATGAGACAGACAAGACCAGGTTCCGGCAGCTGGTGCAGATCTTTCTCGACGAGGTGCGGATCACCGGCATTCGCACAGAGGTGGACGAGACCATTCGTGTGCTGGTGGCGGCCTGTGCCGTCATCCCGGTCTTCGGCTTCCACGACTGGGAATACCATCGGCTTCATGAGGTCTTGATCTACCCTGATGCCTTCGACGATGCCTATCAGACTCGGGGCGGGTCGGACGAACATATCCTGGGCATGGTCGGCCTGCATCATTTGAACGGAGTGATGATTCTCTCGAAGCCGGCGTTGCTGGCAGGATTTTCTCCGCAACCCGGCACGCACAACGTGGGGGTGCACGAATTTGCGCACCTGGTCGAGCAAGAGGCCGGCGAATATGGGCTGCCGTCTGAAGTCCCCTGGATGGCGGTCCGCCAGTGGATGCGATACGTCGCGCGGGAGCTCGCCCGCCCCTCCTCACGACGAACCCATGTCAGCAATTACGCCTATACGAATGAGCACGAGTTCTTCGCCGTGCTGGCGGAGTACTTCTTTTCGTCGCCCGATCTGTTGAAGCGCCGCGATCCCGCCCTCTACGCGTTACTGCGGGACCTCTTTCATCAGGACATGCAGCGGCTGCTTCCGATCGTGCCCTGGCGACGGGGAGGAATCAGCCGCCACGCATCCTGTCCCTGCGGCAGCGGGAAGCCATACAAACACTGCTGCCTCAAGGGGAAGTCAGCGGCCTGACGCGAGGTATGAGCGAGCGCTCAGGAAACGGGGACGTCTTTCACCACGCGATGCGGCACAAAGCGGCTCTGGTTGCCATGGATCAGTCCGCGATCCTCTCGAATCCCCATCCCCGCCGGTTCATCACCAATGATCCACGACCCGATCACGGGATGCCACCCATCGAATACCGGCAAGGGCATATATTGCTGAAAGACAGAGGCCTGGGCATCGTATGGTCCGTCGGTCGTCAGGACCTCCTGTCCGTTCACAATCGTGATGTTGGCCCCTTCACGCGACCAAAACGGCTTTCGAACATAGGCAGAACAGGCTCCCGGTCCGGACAAGAACGCAGGCAAGAGGTTCGGATGATCGGGATACCACTCCCACAACAACGCCAGCAGACCCTTATGACTGAGCACCTGCTTCCAGGCCGGCTCCAGCACCCTCATCGCAGACCGAGCGAGTTCACCCGCAAAGGCATCCTGGCACATCCATTCCCAGGGGTAGAGCTTGAAGAGCACAGAGATGGGCTCGTTCCGGTGATCCACGAATCGCCCTGTCGCCAGCTCCCAGCCAATCCGCTCAATCGGCAAGGTCTGCACCCGCCAGCCAGCCTGATGTGCGGTATCAGCCAGATAGGTCACCGTCTGCCGATCCTCATCGCTCTGATCCAGGCACGTCAGATGGACCAGATCGGTCGAGGCCTGTCGACGGATGGCCGCCCACTGCCGGATCAACCGATCATGCAGGCTATTGAATTGGTCGGCCTCCGGACAAGTCGCTTGCAGCCACCCCCATTGACCGACCGCCGCTTCCAGCAACGACGTAGGGGTATCGGCGTTGTACTCCAACAGTTTCGGCGCACCGACCCCGTCATACCAGAAATCAAACCGTCCATAGAGCGACGCCTCTTGCCGCTCCCACGAATCGACGATGCGCGGCCGCCAGGCTTCAGGAATCCGGAGATCGGCAAAGCGATCGTCCCGGATAATCCGCTCGACCGCCTCGACACAGAGCCGATGCAACACCGCCGTAGCTGATTCCAGGCAATCGATCTGCGGCTCAGCAAACTCATAGGCGGCATCCTCCCGCCAGTAGCCCCCGTCCAGGCTGTGATACGTGAGACCGATCCGGTCGAGTTGTGCCGGCCAATCGGCGCGCGGCTGCATCGCACGACGGCGCATACCTACAGCCCCTCACCCGTCTTGTAGAATTGTCCGCCCGTCCAGCCAAAGCCGCCACGCTCACACGCATCCGTCGACGCTTCGACAGGGGAGCCATTCTGCGCACCATCGGAAGCCAGGATCGTATGATGGGCCTGCCCCTGCTCATCCACGTGATAGCACCGGACCAACGACCTATTCACCGAGCCTCCGGCGGCAATCCAGACCATCAACGCCAGCGCGTCCGCCTTCGCCGCCAGCCCTACCTGCACATCGATGGACCGTCGCGGGACCATCGAACCGGGCAGCGGTCCATCCGGCCAACTCTTTACCATGGGGACCTTTCGCAAGACGGACAGAGATACAGGGAGGGAAGATGGAGGCTGAATCGGGTCGCACGGCCTCATCAGACATGCTGTCGGGCATCTTACACTGAAATTGATCGATACGACTGGCGCCGGGGCCGGAAAAGGACGAGGAAAAGCGGATCTGGAATCAGCGCCGCTCCCCCCCGTGGAAGAACCCTCAGCTCGCGCCCAGGACATCGCGGAAGACACTGGCGAGATCGTGCAGAGCGTGTTCCCCATCACCGACATAGACCGAGCCATGCATCGTCGCCAGCGTCTTCGGCTTAAGCGCCGCCAGCCGTTTCAGCGTCGTATCCGTCAATGGACCGTAGGGCACATAATTTGCCAGCGGCCCTCGCTGATACTCCACCAGCACGTCCCGGCAGCGGCCCACGACATCCGACTCCGTCACCGGGTCCCCATTTCCTGCTTGATGGAGAAGATCCGAACAGAGGAGCGTCCGCTGCGTCTCTTCAAACAGCAGCCCCGCATCCCAGCCATGCGGCACCTGCGGCGTCGCGAGAAAACGGAAGCGATACTTGCCCGTCTGCAGGACCTCGCCGTCCGTCATCCCTTTCGCGGGCCGGAGCGCGAGACAATCATCCACACTCACGAGCTTGCCCACGAGACTACAAACGGCCTCCGATTGTCTGGCCACCTCCTGCCACTCCGGCAGGGACCCGCACTCGTCGGCCTCGAAATGGCTGAACCCGATCCATCGCAACGACTGGGGATCGATCAGCGCCCCCACCGCTTCCTTCACTGCCGGAAACAGCGCACGCGGGCCGGTGTGAAAAAGCAGTGGCTCGGCATCGCGCACGAGGAACTGGCTGAACTGCAGATTGAACGGCTCAAGAAATGTCGTAATGCGGAATAGGTCCGGAGCGACTTCGGTAATGTGCGCCATGGATCCTCCTCAAAAGTGTGAGGCCTCCATCGTACGGGTCCTCATCCGAAGACACAATCCGAGCAAACCATTAGGATCGAGCGAACACCCGTCCTCCGTACCACGAAGACTGACTCCCCTCACCTACGCACACTACAGATCCATCGATGCGTGACGACTCAGCGCAGGAGTTCCACCGGCCTTTTGGCTGATCCGCGAAGGGCATACATATTGCTGAGACACTCACTGTCACGGCACTCATTCAGATCTTAGCGGAAGGAGCCTCGTTATGTGGGACACCAAGAAGAAGCCGGCCACCGAAAGCCACGCGGAACACTTCACCGTGCTGGGGAAAGACGTCACCTTCAAAGGCATTGTCCATTTCCAAGGCACCGTTCAGCTGGACAGTTGCTTCGACGGGGAAATTCACACCAACGGCGTGCTGGTCGTCGGCGAACATGCGGTCATTCGGGGCACCCTCTCCGTCGGCACCCTCATCAGCAGCGGAAAAATTCACGGCACCGTGACCGCGACCCAGAACGTGAAACTCCTCAAGACCGCCGTCCAGATCGGAGACGTGCAAGCCCCGACCTTCTCGATCGAAGAAGGCGCCTATTTCAGAGGCCTCACCGAAATGGGCTCCAGCCAGTCGGCCGATGAGTTTCTACAAGCCGCCTCGGTCTTCACGGCCGAAGCCTCGTGGCAGTCATCGAGCCTTCCCCTGGCTGACAGCGAGTCCGGCCCCAAACAACTCTCGTACGACGAGGTCCAGGAAGCCGTGATTCGTCGAGCCGCGCCTCAGTGAGAGGCGATCGCGGAAGAGAGCTTCCGCCGAACCATTCAGCAGCGTGCGCTGACGCGCCTCAGCCACTGGCCATGCGCCATGACGCGACAAGCGGCGAAAAAGAAGCGCGGCGCCGGGTCATTCCGAATCTTCGGTTTCTTTTGGGGGTTTACTGGTAGGATGAGACTGCGAACGCACCTAGTCCACGCCAGCGACACCAAAGGAACTCACTTTGAATACCACGAAACTGATCGCCGCCTGCATCGTCTGTGCGCTTATCGGAACCCCAACCCTCTCCTTCGCCAAGGCGAGAGCCGGAGGCGGGGGCTATTCCAGCGGGTCACGAAGCAGCGGGACCTCCAGCAGCGTCGGCAGCCGGGGTTCCCGCACCTATGACCAAAACGGCGCGAAGCCGATCGAACAGTCCACCGCCGCCAAACCGGCCGCAACCGCACCGCCGTCAACCACCGCCGGCCCGGCTCCGGCAGCCCAGCCGAATCCCTCGTTCCTACAACGGAATCCCCTGCTGAGCGGAATTGCCGCGGGCGTCGCCGGGTCGTGGATCGGCCACATGCTGTTCGGCGCCACCGAGACCAGTGCGAAGACCACCGAAGCCGGTGAAGCTGATCAGACCGCCGGAGGTCCGAACTTCATGGGCATCCTCCTCCTCATGCTGGTGGTCGGTGGAGGACTCTATTATTTCTTGAAAGTCCGGCGCACCCCCGTGCCGGTGCTATCCGGGCTCAATCGTCACAATGCCGTGAGCGGATCGCTGCTGGCAGAACCGACTCCCTTGATCCTTCGGACAGCGGCTCGCGAAGACAGCGCGATCACCTCCGCGGACAAGACGGCCTTTCAGCACTTGCTGGTGGACATTCAAACGGCCTGGAGCACGCAAGACCTCACCGGGTTACGGCGGTGTGTCACACCGGAGATGCTGGCCTACTTCAGCACGGCATTGGCCGAACAGACCAGTCAGGAAGTCGAGAATCATGTGGACGATGTGGTGCTCGTCCAGGCAGAGGTGCAGGAAACCTGGACGGAAGACGCGACCCAGTACGCGACCGCACAGCTCTGCTGGACGGCGCGTGACTATACCCTGTCTCTGACGAAGCAGCGGGGAGAACCGGGCTATCTCGTGGAAGGCAGCGAAGAGAAGCCGTCCGAAACGACCGAGGTCTGGACCTTCATGCGATACCAGAACGGGAAGTGGCTGCTCTCCGCAATTCAGCAGACGGCGTAGACTCAACTAGCCCATACGTACAAGCGGGGCCGCGGTTGTCCTGATGATCCAGACAGCCGCGGCCCCAGGTACGTGCTCTCTCTCCTCCGACAGCGACAGCTCCCGCTCATAGCCCTTGCGAGCATCAGGGGCAGCATCCCCAGCGCGTGACAAGCCAGATCACTCCTGGACGATCTCATAGACCAATGTGACCGTCGCCTCTATGCTCAATTCACCGGAGGAAACCGGCATATCGGCGCCCGCCGCTTCCATCGAAGCCATCGCGCGGCCCATATAGGGCGCGGGCCGGACCACGTGGCCGCCCTCGTTTACGTTCAGCACCCGCACCAGCTTCACTTTCAACGCCTGGCTCAAGGCTGTCGCTTTCTCACGGGCCTTCGCCGCCGCCAGCTGCAACGCGCTCAGCCGCTTCGGTTGCTCATCCCGCAACGCCCAGTGCAACCCCTGAAAGTGGTTCGCCCCGGCGGCCGACGAGTCATCGATCACCGCCGCGACCTTCTCCAGATCACGCACCTCCACCGACAACTGATTGCTCACCGTATAGCCGATGATCTCGGGCGTCGCGGCGGCTCCATCGGAATTGCGTTTGCCCTGAGGCCGGTACTGCGGCGTCACGGTAAACGACGTCGTCTGAATCCGCTCCTTCTCGATCTTCAGCTCGCGCAGACGATCCAGTACTTTCTGCATTGCCACGCTATTCTGGCGCTGCGCCTCTGCCAGCGACTTTCCCGCCGTCTCCATGCCGAGCGACACAAACGCCGTGTCCGGCGGCGCCGTCACCGTCGCAGTGGCCGACACCGTCACGGTAGAGGGCTCCGGCTTCCCCGCCTCATGCCCCCAGCCCAGCGACGGGACGACCATCAGCGTCAGCAGCAGAATCATCGATCGCATATTCATTCTCCTTCTAGACTAGGGCGAAACATGATCAGCCGAATGAGGATCGATCAGCAGCATAATCGCCGCCATGAGGGATTTCCAGATGGGCAAACCTAGCCGAACTGGATTTCGACAGCCTTGATTGGATAGTCCGTCGCGATAAAGCGGGATGGTTCGAGGCTATGGCTTGGGCACTTCGAGATCCTTGCAGATCTTCTGGGCGAGAAAGTCATTGATCTCGCGGTGGCGGGGGACTGTAGAGGTTTTTCCGGCGACGCGGTTGACGTAGACGCTGTGGCTTCCGCCTTCCCGAAGCAACTGAATACCGTGCCGTTCGAGATGGCGAATCAGATCGACTCGCTTCATGAGATAGAGGCAAGAGGCTCGCGGATCACAACCTTATTGAGGAGAGTTTCTTCCACCAACGCACGGTTCGTCTCTAAGACCAACTGAACCGCTTCCTGGAGGTTTGTCCGAGCTTCTTCAAGCGTCTCCCCTTGTGTATTGGCCCCAGGCAGCTCCTCCACAAAAGCAATATAGCCTTCTGGCACTTCTTGGAATACGGCAGTTAGTTGTTCTTTCATGGTGAAGCTCTCCTTGCCGATCAGTATAACAAACCCTACGAAAGAAACCTATCGTCTCGCCGCTCTGGCTCGCGCACGTGAACAGATATCTTGAGAATCGACGGAGCTTGCCAGTCCCTCACAGGCGTCATTCACCAACCAGCCACATGACGAATATTCGAAATATAGGCCGGTGCGCACAATACTGCCCCCCGACTAAAGTAAGAGAAGACGTCACGGGTCAAGTCAGACAACACCTCTTCCTACCCCGGTCAGCCGGCGAGCTTGAGCCACAGGTAGGGGGTGCAATAGAACGCGGCGAAGGAAAGCAGCAGGCCGACCACTGCACCGGGGAGACTCGCGACATAGAGCCCGGCGAAGGGCGAGAGGAACACGATCAGAATCATCAGCAGCGCCAGCGACCGATGGCCTTCATAAAACGATCGGCGATGGTCGCTGGAGAGGGAATCGGCAAAGGACAGATCGGAACGAACAGGCATGGCCGGAGTATAGACTAAATACTGCGGCGAGCGCATGCCGGGGAAAAAGAAGAAGCCCGCCGCTGTTTCTCCCCCCCTTGTCACAAAGCTTTTACCACTCGGATACGCATCCGTAACATCCGCCTGCCACAGTGAGTTTGACGGCTTGTTCTGAAGAACCATCGCACACAGAACCCTGCGGAGGAGGTGCTCCCATGACAACCAACGCCCGGCTCCAATCGCTCAGACGCTATGCCTGGACCATCGCCGTCGCGGTCCTTGAACGGTGGCCTCGCTAGAAGCCGCCCAAGTCCGCCTCACATCGCTCCCCTATTCCCGATGGAACATTCTCCGCAGCCGTGCAATATCGCCTTCTTCACCGCCCAGCCGGTGCAACATCCGGTGGCAATTCGCGCAGACCGTGACCAGATCATGGCTCGACGACGCCACACTCTCCGCCAGCTCTCCCAGCGGCAGCACATGATGGGCTTCCGCAAAGCCGGCCCCGATCTCGCCATACACCTCCCTGAACGACATTTCACAGACCTGGCATCTGAACTGATCCCGCCGGATACAGTGCTCAACCGAGAGACGGTCCTGTTCACGGGCCAGATGCTGGCGCACGGCATGACGGTTAACCACGCGAACATAGTCCTGCTCCCGATCGCTCTCACGTGGCGGCGCGTCGGGTTGCCGGCTCTTAATGACGCTCTCGAAAAAACCCACGGCCTGGCCCACAAGAATCCGGATGTTCTCCGGGTCCTCCGGAAGCATCGACCCGTACTGCCCGTAATAAGAATAGTCGCTCTCACTCTCGTGGAATTCTTCATAGACTGGCCGGTCATACTCGCTGGAGCCTAACGGTTTCTTGAGCACAGAGTCCGATCGTGAGCCGGTGGCCAGCCGTAGGTCCTTCTCATTCACTTGCCGCACAGCGCGAAGCGACTCCGGCAACACGGCGATTCGCCTCCGCAGCTTGTCCGCCTGCGCCGCATAGAACCCGTACCACAGCCTCCGCTCACCCTCCCGAGCCCATTCGCAGTACCAGACTTCCAATCTCGGCTCCCCCAGCCCCAGCGATCCCAGCTCCACACGCCACCCGTTCGTATGCGACTCTTTCAGCGGCAGCTTGGCCCGCAGGCGAATCAATCGGCCCAGGCGTCCCGACAGCTCACGATGCAACTCGTCCGCCACCAACTTGAGGCATTTCATATCCGCCACATCTCGCACGGCATCTCCCATTGGAACGCTCCTTCAATACCCGATGTATCAATGAAACACGAATAGAGCTGAACAAGACCGCGCCATGATAACGACAGCCGCCA
>JBEBHO010000174.1:0-5477 GCA_040081095.1 Nitrospira sp. | reverse complement strand
CCCCTCCATCCCGTGGAGCGACATGAGCGGCAGAAACACCACGCTGATGATCAGAATCCCGAAGAGGATCGGCCGGCCCACCTCTTTCGTGGCGTGCAGAATGACCTCCAGCTTACTTTTCTTGGCTGCGCCATGATTCTCGGCCAGATGGCGATAGACATTCTCGACAACGACCAGTGATCCGTCCGCGATTTCGCCGATCGCAATCGCCAGTCCTCCGAGTGTCATTAAGTTGGCGGAGAGTCCGAACCGTTCCATCACGATGAAGGTCACCAGCGGGGTGACGATCAACGTCGCCGTGACCACGATGGCGCTGCGCACGTGGCCCAGAAAGAAAAAGAACACGAAGACGACCAGCACAATCCCCTCGATCAAGGCGTCCCGCACCGTATCGATCGCGGCCGTGACCAGCTCGATGCGGTCGTAAAATGGAAGGATCTTCATGCCCGCCGGGAGGACATGGTTCTGCTGCAGATCATCCACCTTCGCCTTGACGGCTTCGACCACCTGACGGGCGTTGCCGCCACGGATCATGAGTACCGTCCCGGTGACAATCTCCCGCTCGCCGTTGAGCACCACCGCGCCATGACGAACGGCGTGTCCGATGCGGACCTCCGCGACGTCGCGCACGAACACCGGCGTGCCGCCGGCCTCCTTCACGATAATGGATTCGATATCCTGTGTCGTCTTGATCAATCCCAGGCCGCGGACGATCGCGCGCTCCGCGTGGCGCTCCAGAATATTGCCTCCGGCGTTGGCGTTGTTCTTGGCCACGGCATCATAAATGTCGTGCAGTGTCAGATCGTATTTCCGTAGTTTCGCCGGCTCTACGACAATCTGATACTGCTTGACGAACCCGCCCATGGCGTTGACATCGATCACGCCCGGCACGCTCTTGAGGAGCGGTCGCAAGACCCAGTCCTGGAACGTCCGTTGGTCGGTCAACTCCGCCTCGGCGATCGCCGGATCGGTCGTGCCCGCTCCCGGCCCTTCGACGTAATATTGATAGACCTCGCCCAGCCCGGTGCTGACAGGGGCCATCACCGGATCAAGCCCGTCCGGCAATCGCTCTTTCGCCGCCATCATCCGTTCAAGCACCAACTGGCGGGCGAAATAGATGTCCACATCGTCGTTGAAGACGACCGTGATCTGCGACAGCGCGAATTTGGAAAGCGATCGAATCTCAGCCAGGCCCGGCAAGCCGGTCATCTGCAGCTCAAGTGGATAGGTAATAAACCGCTCCACTTCGACCGGCGAAAGACCCGGCGCATCGGTCAGCACCTGCACCTGGATATTCGTCACATCGGGATACGCATCGATCGGGATCGATTGGAAGGCCCAGAGGCCCGCTACAGACAGCAGGCACGCCAGCCCCAGAACGAGGATCCGCTGGCGAAGGGAAAATTCAAGTAGCGAGGCAATCATGGCGCAGGCTCGATCTTATGCCGTTCCATTTCGGACTTGAGCATGAACGATCCTCTCGTCACCACGGGCTCGCCCTCCGACAGCCCTTC
The DNA here is from genome assembly GCA_040081095.1 of Nitrospira sp. Lineage (GTDB taxonomy): Bacteria > Nitrospirota > Nitrospiria > Nitrospirales > Nitrospiraceae > Nitrospira_D. The sequence goes on along the minus strand of JBEBHO010000174.1, from coordinate 3,963 downwards.
TAGCACCGTCACGAGATCCCCCCGCTCCAGCCCCAACGTGACGGTCCGCACGTCAAAGTCGTTCGCGCCTCGCCGGACGAATGCCATCTTGCCGTTCGGGCCGTTTTGGACGGCGGCCAACGGGATGGTCAAGGCATCCGGATTGGGCGCGGCATAGACACGAACCGTGGCAAACATTTCCGGCTTTAGCATATGGTCGGGATTCGGCACCGTCACCCGCAGACGCATCGTCCTGGTCGCCGGGTCAAGCACATCGCTGATATAGGTGATCGTGCCGGGAAAGATGGCGTGGGGATAGGCGGGCACGATGACATCGACCTTCTGATCCTTGCGGATGAATTGCACGTCCTTCTCCGGCACATTGCCGACCACCCACACATCCGACAGATCGGCGACGGTGAAGAACTTCTGATTTGTCTCGACGACCTCGCCTCTGGTGATATTGCGCATGATGACCCGGCCGTCGAACGGCGCCCGCAACGGCACATCCGCTTTGATCGTATGCTCGCGATGCAGGCGCTCAACTTCCTGCCGTGGCACACCGAGCAGCTCCAGGCGGTTCTGCGTTTCACGGGCCTCGGCCCGCGCCGTTTTCATCTCGGCCTCACGGCGTTGCAATTCGGCCAGACTCACCGCCTTATGCTCATGTAAATCTCTGGCGCGTTCGTAGGCCAGCTCCGCCTCGTGCAGCTGCGCCACCGCTTTCAGATAAGCCCCTTCCGTCACCCCGAGATCGGTACTGTGGAGCAGAGCCAGCACCGTATCTTTCTTCACATCCTGTCCGACATCCACATACACTTTCACGACCCGGCCCCGAATCAGTGTCGTCACCTCAGCCAGTTCGTTCTCATTGGATTGAACAGTCGCCGTAAACTCCCGTGGCACACGCAACTGCCCCCGGCCGACGGGTGACACCTCGATGGCGGTCCTCGCAAGCTCTTCTTGTGTGAGATGGAGCACGCCAGGAAGGGCATCGGCCGCCGCCTTGACTGCAATCGGCTGATCGGAAGGCTTCTCGCAAGCCACAACGGCAGCGCTCAACAGCACAGCCAGGCCGAACCAATACAACCCCCGACAGACTCTGCCGCGGTTCGCACACGCCGCCCTTGTTTCTGCGCCAACTACCATCGACTGAAGCATTCTCATAGGTCTCCCTTGATTAGAACCAGCATGAGATGTGCCTGAGAAAAGCCTTACTTTCTCGGCGATCGATGAAGATTTCGAGGCAATATGCTACGGAAAAGAAATACGGACCGTGGTGAAATGCGCCAGCGTCTCTGGAAGAACTGAAGCGGATCACTGGAGTGAGGAATTCGCCTTGGGTTTGAGAGCCACGCGCCACACGAACACAATACCGATGGTCAGGACCGAGCCGCCCAGGGCCGCCGCCATGTCATGTTGGGCGTCCCACTCATCTCCCTGTGTTCCGAGATACATGTTGCCCAATTCGGGACTGACGATCACTGCCACGATCGCCTCCAGCACTTCGAAGAGCCCGCTCTGCGCCAGCACGATGCAGACTGGCAATGTATAGGCCCACCAACCCCGCACACCCGTCTGACGTACGAGCAATTCACGAATGGGAAACACCAGCAACGCGCCGTAAGCAAAATGGGCGATGCGATCGAACGGATTGCGACTCAAAGCCCAGAGATCTTTGAGCCAGAACCCCAGCGGCACTTCGGCATAGGTGTAGTGGGCGCCGAAGGCGTGGAGCACCAAGAACAAGCCGATCAGACAATAGGACGTGAGGGAGAACTCAAAGCGGCGATACGTGAGGAGCAGCAGCGGAATGAGGGCACACACCAACAGATTTTCCAGCAGCCAGTCTCGTCGATTCACCGGCTCGATCGCCAACCAAATCCAGGACACAGCGTAGGCAAACACCAACCCAAGAAGGAGATGGCGATATCCTGACTCCACGCCGTGCGGCTCTATCACCTCGGCGTTCATATGGAGCTTATTCATCTATCTCGGTTTGAAGCTCCGACCGGGCTCCTCTCAGCGCCCGAACCACCATCAGGATCGACACGCAGAGTAGGGCTCCGTAAAGCGCGGCGGCCATGTCCTTCTGGGCATCCCAGATGTCCCCCTGCGAACCCAAGTAGGTCACGCCCAGCTCGGGATGCACGGCGCTGGCCACCCAGGATTCGATAATTTCCCAGAGACCACTCAGTCCAAGCACGGTCATCACCGGAAGATAATAGACCACCCACCCCTGCACAGTCGCACTCAGGCGAAACAACTCTTCCATGGGATAGGCGAGCAGAAACCCGAAACTGAAATGCACGATCCGATCAAAATGATTGCGTCCGAGGTGCAGCACCTGATCGATCCACAACCCGACCGGCACTTCCGCGTAGGTATAGTGAACGCCGATGGTATGCAGCGTGAGAAACGCAGTAATGAGGCCATAGGAAGCCGGCGACATGGGCAGGTGGCGGTAGGTCGCGATCAGCACAACTACAAACAGCGCCGGCAGAATGCTCGCGATCAACCAGAACTGGGGATCGGTCGGCGCCTGCGCCATCCATACGGACACCACCACGTACCAAACTAACAGCCCCGCAGACACAAGCATCCTGCGATTCACATTCATCTCCCTGCTCTCCGCTTATCCCGTCCTCTAACCGGAGCCTCGCTGAACAATTTGATTCAGCCCACACATCTTCTTACTCTACTGAACATCCCCCTTTGCGGCAACCGCTCCTCCGACCAGCTGGCCGCTCCTGAGAAACCTGCACCAGGAATACAGACCTATGCGATAATGGGACCAGCAACTGTCAGACCAACCAGGAGCGGATGCAACGTGACAATCCAGGCACAGTTTCCCGATGAGCAATCCGGCGAAGGCGAGTTCACACGCCAGGCGGATGCCTTTCGCCACTACGTCACATCCACTGGAAGCTCCGGATATCCGGCCGAATCTAGCCGCTATCACCTCTATGTGTCTTGGGCCTGTCCCTGGGCGCATCGCACGATTATCGTCCGGAAGCTCAAACGGCTTGAAGGGGTCATCGGGCTGACCGCCGTCGACCCGATTCGCGACGAGCGCGGCTGGGCCTTTCGCGAAGGCCCGGGACATTCGCTCGACCCAGTCAATGGATTCCACTTTCTGAGTGAGGCCTACAAGGCCACCGATCCGCACTATATCGGACGCATTACCGTCCCGGCCTTGTGGGACCGGAGCACCAAGCAGATCGTGACTAACTCAGACGACGACCTCATGCGTATCTTCAATAGCGAGTTCAATCGCTTCACCGAGAGCCCGATTGATCTCTATCCGGAAGGTCTGCGCAAGGAGATCGATGAACTCAATACCTTCCTCTACGAAAATGTGAACGATGGGGTCTATCGCGCGGGATTTGCCACGTCACAGTCGGTTTACGAGCGAGCGGTCAGGCGACTCTTCGACGCGCTGGACACCCTCGATGCGCGGCTGGCACACCAACGTTACCTGTTTGGATCTGAACCTGTGGAATCCGACTGGCGGCTCTTTGTCACCCTGGTCCGATTTGATGCCGTCTACCACGGCCACTTCAAGTGCAACATCCGTCGCATCATCGACTATCCGAACCTCTTCAGCTATCTCAAAGATCTCTATCAGACCGACGGAATCGCCGAGACGGTCAATTTCGACCATATCAAGCGCCACTACTACGTGACGCACGACGACATCAATCCCACCCGCATCGTCCCGGTCGGTCCCGAGCAAGACTTGAGCGCCGCGCACGGCCGCGAGCGCCTGGGCTAATCAACAGGATTGGCCCGCCATCGCCAGCCGTTCAAGAACCGGCGAACCAACCTCGCATCCAATTGCAGACGCAACAGCATCAAACATCGCTGCCTCCTTTTTCGACGTCCCCCTCCACGTTTCTTTGAGAATTGAGCACTTCCACGCCACCGTTACCGGTCGGTAGCAGATAGGCTCAACCTGTGACAGGAAAGTCCTGCCCTATCGCG
>JBEBHO010000222.1:0-5488 GCA_040081095.1 Nitrospira sp. | reverse complement strand
TGAAATTCCGACGGAACAGAGGATCAAGTATTTCCAGCCGGCCTCCAGCGATTCGCGCCGCCGCCAGAAGGCGATGAGAAACGTTGTCGCCAACGTGGTTGCCTCGATCGCGACCCATTGCACTCCCAGACTGTTCGCGATGGTGGCGACAACCATGGCCAGAATAAACATATGGAACAGAAAGAAGAAGAGATTGAGCCGGTTGGGTTCAATGACGCCTCGGGCCACTTGCTCGTCCATGTAGGACCGCATATAGAGCGAGCAGGCCAGGCCAACGGTCCCAATAATAAACAGAATGACCGATGAGAGGGCGTCGATGTAGACACTCTCACCGAACGCCATGACCGAGCCCTGGGCTAACACGGTTCTGGTGATGGCCACTTCCGCGGCAATCAGCGTTCCAATGCTGATCAAATTGGTGAAATGGAGCCGGCGCGAGCTGGTGATGAGCAGACTGAGGCCACCGGCCAGGAGTGGCGGGAGCAGGAGCAGGCTGACGGCGATCGTCATGTAGTTCACGGTCATTCCTTCAGCTCGCTCAGGCGATTGGTATCCACGCTGTCGAATGCGTCTTGCAGACGGTTCGTATAGATGCCGGCAATCAGGGCTGCCACCAGCACGTCGAAAAACACACCCAGCTCGACGATCAGAGGCATGCCGTATGTCGCGGCGGTGGCTCCCAGGAAGAGCCCGTTCTCCATGACCAGGAAGGCGATCAATTGCGTGACGGCTTTCTGGCGCGCGATCATCGTGAAGAAGCCGATCAGTACGATCGCCAGGGCAATGGCCAGGGAATCGCGGGTCAACAGATGCCCGAACGGCATGATCGGTTGTGTAATGAAAAAGGCGACCATCACCAGAATGCCGCAGATGAGCAGGCTGGCCGGCACGTTGATGTTCATGACCAGTTCACGGGTCACATTCAGCCGTTCGATCACGCGTTTCAGCACGCGGGGGATGACGATGACTTTGACCAGCACCGTCAGAGCCGCCGCGAAATAAATATGCGGAGTGTCCGTCAGAAAGGCCACCAAGGCCGCGGTCATCGCGAGAAACAGAGACTGCAAGGCGAAGAGGTCCACACAGGCCGAGAGCCGGCGTTGCGCGATAATCGCAAAGCAGGTCAGGAGCAAGAGGGCTGAGCCCAAGTCTACAAGTTGTGTGCCGATGTGAGGAGTCAGCCAGGTCACCATCATCCTCGCAGAATGTAAAAGAACAGCAATCCGAGCAGCGCCAGGATGAACGCGACCCCGAGGAGGTCGGTGACACGGAAGAGGCGCAGCTTGGCGAACATGCACTCGATCGTGCCGATCAATACGGCCAGACCGGCGACTTTCACCAGGTACACCGCCAGGCCGATCGACAGGGCCATCGGCGTGAGGGTGGTGGCGATACCCCAGGGGGCGAACACGTTGGCGATCAGGGAGAGAAACACCAGCAGCTTCATGCCCGAGGCCCATTCAATGAGTGCCAGATAGCGCCCGGAATATTCCAACAGCATGGCCTCGTGGATCATGGTGAGCTCGAGATGCGTGGCCGGATTGTCCACGGGGACGCGTCCGGTTTCCGCGAGGGCGACGATGAAGAGCGCGGCGAGCGCCATCAGATGGGGCGAGGGATCGGTCACGATCCCTTCGAGCAGGGCGGTTCTGTGCACGATGGTGCTGAGGTTCGTTGAGCCTGCCGTCAGCGCGATCGCAAAGATCGACATGATCATGGCGGGTTCGGTCAGCGACGCCACGATCGCCTCCCGGCTGCTGCCCATGCCGCCGAAAGGCGATCCGGCATCGAGCCCCGCCAGGATCAGGAAGAATGTGCCGAGCGCGAACAGGTACACGAGGGCGATGATATTGCCGGCAAAATTCAGCGGCATCTGCGAGGCAAAGGCCGGCACGAGCAGGCCGGCCGTCAAGGTCGAGGCAAAGAGGATGTAGGGCGTTGCCGGGAAGATCCACGAGGTCGTCGTGGACACGACAGGCTGCTTACGGAACAGTTTGGCGAGATCCGCATAAGGCTGGAAGATGCTCGCGCCTTGCCGGCATTGAAACCGGGCTTTCACCTTTCTGATCAGGCCGACGATCGCGGGCGAGACCGTCAGCAGGACGCAGGTCTGGGCCACAGTAAGCGCGATGGCGTGAAGTATGAGGTGATCGATCATCCTGCCGTTTCCTTACAACGCGAACAACAACAGCACGACGAGTGTGACGAACATATAGGCCAGGTAGAGATGCAGACTCCCTGCCTGGACGATCCGCAGCCGGTCTGCCAGCCGGTAGACGGCAGCGACTACCGGTTTATAGAGATACTTCTCAACCAGCGGTTCGATATGAAATTCGAAGTGCCGGCGCTTGGCAAAATAACGCGATTCTTCTAAAAACTCCGTCTCGAGCTTCACTGTCGGCTGGTAGATGGTGCTGAACACCCGCTTAATTGGCTGCACGAAGCCTGTTGCCGTGTATTCCATGCGAGGGGAGAGGGTGAGGCCGCAGCCCCAGGTCTTGGAGAACCGTTTAGCGCGAAAGCCGCCGAATAGTGCAACAAGGGCGAGGCCCACCGCTGCTGCTCCGACGAGAATAAAAGCCAGGACAGGGGATGACAGACTGGAGAATTCCACATTGACCGGCGCGAGAGCCCAGCCGTCGAGAGCCAGCATCTTCTCCGCGATGGATGTGCCGGTCATCGAAGCCGTGACCCGGTCCAACAGAGGGACCACCACCATCGGAGCCAACCCCAGGAATATACAGAGGGCTGCCAGCAACCCCATCCCAATGCGCATGGACCAGGGCACTTCTTCGGCCTGCCGCGCGTGAGCGCTTCGCGGCAAGGCCAGGAACGAGATCCCGAACGCCTTGGCGAAGCAAGCCACAGCCAGCACTCCGGTGAGCGCCAGCATTGCGGCAGCCAGCGGGAGCATGAGTTTCACAATCAAGGAGGGAGCCTGGAAGCTCAAGAAGAGGCTTTGGAAAATCAGCCATTCACTGACGAACCCATTTGTGGGTGGAAGTGCCGCAATCGAGACTGCGCCAATCAGAAAGAACAGCCCGGTCCAGGGCATTCTCCGCAGCAGGCCGCCATATTCCTCCATATTTCTGGTGTGGGTTGCATAGAGCAGCGATCCCGCGCCCAGAAACAGCAACCCCTTGAATGTGGCGTGATTGATCGTGTGATACAGCCCCGCGACCAATCCGAGTGCGGCGAGCTCCTGAAGCCCATAGGACTGAAAGATCATCCCTGCGCCGATCCCGAGGAGAATGATGCCGATGTTTTCCACACTGTGATAGGCCAGCAGGCTTTTAAGGTCATGCTCCATCAGCGCGTACATCACACCCAGCAAGGCGGAGACCGCGCCGATGACGAGGACCGTGAACCCCCACCACCAGGGAAACTGACCGCCGAGAAAATCGAACGAGACCCGCAGCAGGCCATAGATGGCCATCTTGATCATGACGCCGGACATGAGGGCCGAGATATGGGACGGCGCGGCCGGGTGGGCGTAGGGTAGCCAGACGTGCAGGGGAACGATGCCCGCTTTGGTGCCGAATCCGACCAGTGCGGCCAGAAAGGCAAAGGTCCGCAGATCTTCTGGCAACGGATGCTCAGGGTGGCGGAAGGCGTCGAAGGAAAACGAGCCGCTTTGCTGGAAGAACAGCATGAAGGTCAGGATGATGAAGGCGGTGCCCACGTGCGTCATGATCAGGTAGAAGAAGCCGGCGTAACGGACGTCTGCCTTCTCATGCTCCGTGACGACGAGAAAATAAGAGGTCAGCGCCATCAGTTCCCAGACGATCAAGAAGAAGAACCCGTTGTCGGCGAGCACGACGAGAATCATCGAGAGCAGAAAACCGTTGAAGAGCGATCCTAGCGCTACGACGGAGACGCGGTCTGAAAAATGCCGCACATACCCGATGGCATAAATCGAGGCGGCGAGGCCGACCAGGGAGATGGCCAAGACGAAGAATGCCGCCAGAGGATCGAGGCGGATCGCGAAGGTGAGCAGTGGGATCGTCGATGCGATGGAGAGGGTGACCGGTTCAGGCGCGATGAGCCCGAGGAGTCCCAGGGCGATGCCGGCGCCGGTTGCGACGATGGCACAGGCGCTGGCAGCGAGACTTTGAGTGCGACGTTGTCGGGAGAGGCAGGGCGGCAGCAGGATACCGGCCGTGTAACCGGCGAGAAGAATCCACAGTACATTCAGCATGAGGTCGATCTATCAGTTGAAATGGTACCGCTCCTCTTCCGTAGAGTTGGGCCGTTGTTTTCTGAGTCACAACCGAGATTGCAACGGGCGGCCGGTTCGGCTTCTGCAGCGGGCAATGCCTTCGCGGGCTTTCAGATTATTCGGGTCAGCCTCCAGCACGGCCTTCCAGTTGAAGTGGGCTTCTTCATGCTGGTCCAGCCTCTCGAGCAGCAGCGCCAGTTCGCAGCGTGTGAGGAGATCGGTGGGACAGACCGTCAGCAGTTTCTGCAATTCATTCAGACGCGCGATCCAAGGCTCATTCGACATCGGCACAGGTGCTCACTTTCTTAGTGGAGACCAACGCGCCGGGTAGTCACGGGATGGCCGATCTCCAGTGGCGACCCGGCTGAGCCAGTGCACTCTCTCGTGCCATCGTCCGGCGTACGTACCTCCTCGGGCAGATCCTTCTGTTTTCAGCGCTCATCACTAGCACAGGGAATGCCGCGAGCAGCGAACGGTGATAACTGTAGAGTCAGCGCGGGTTTCTGAAGTGAAGCGGCCATCACGACTCGCGTCGAATTCCAGAGTTGAGCGCAGACAGACTCATTATCTGCAAATAATGCATGCCACTACGGTCTGAACAGCACGGTTTTATGCAGATTTTTCACGAGAGATCAGACGGTTGCTTCTTTCAGACATGCGATCAGACTCGTGCAAGAATTGCAGATCGAAAACGATGTGAGAGGGGAACGATGAGTTGTAGTGGGACGCGACGACCGGGTCTTACTCGCGGATTCCGTATTCCTTGATTTTGTACTGGAGCGCCCGAAGACTGATGCCGAGCAGCTTGGCGGCTTTTTCGCGGTGGTTGGTGACTTCCACAAGGGTGCGGCGGATCACGTCCTTTTCAATATCCTCCAGGGAGGTCCCGAGGGTCACGACCATCGTGCGGATGTCTTCCTTGCTGGTTTGGATTTCCTCAGGTAGGTGTTGCGGTTGGAGGGTGTGATCCCGCACCGTGACAACCAATCGCTCAATGAGATTCCGCAGTTGGCGGATATTGCCGGGCCATGCGTAGAGTCTCAATAACCGCATCGTGTCCCGGGATACTTCCTTCGAGTCCTGATGGTGCTGGATGCAAAATTCACGCAGAAAGGTCTCGACCAGGAGCGGGATGTCTTCTCCGCGTTCGCGCAAGGGCGGCAGTTTGATTGGGACGACGTTCAGCCGATAGTACAGATCTTCGCGGAAGATCCCTTGCTTGACGGCTTCTTCCAAGTTCCGGTTGGTGGCCGCGATGATTCGGACATC
>JBEBHO010000312.1:0-5499 GCA_040081095.1 Nitrospira sp. | reverse complement strand
CCGCCGGCCGCTTGCGGGCCATGGCACACGATGCAGCTGGCATTGTAGAGACTCTCGCCTCTGCTGCTGTCCCCCGCAAGGCGTTTCGAGACATTTCCGTTCGAACTCTTCTTGTCGACGCCTTGTGCCCCGCCGTCACTCGCCTGAATCTGTGACACAGTCATGAGGCTCGCGGCACCAAGAATCACCAACGAGAATACAGCTCTGACCACCCCCCTGTTCATCGGCATAACTCCCCCTCTTTTTCCGTTATCACGAACATGCGACGTCATTTGCGTGCCGCGGAACCTTCACTCCGGAGGAGCTCCAGATACGCCAACATGTCCGCAAGCTCCTGTTTCGTCATCGTCGTATCCGGAAACATCCCTGTGCCGGGATGGCCTTCGCGAATCGCGTGCGTGCGCTGCTTGTCGGTTTTCAGGTGGAGGGTCTTCAAATTGCGCAGATCGGCGGGCGGGGGATTGAGACGCGCGATCAGCGCAGCAGTGTCAGCGTTTAACTGAGGCCGCTTCTCGATGTGCCCATCGACACCATGGCAGTAATAGCAGACGCCTTTCCCGTTGAACACCACTCGCCCAGCCCCGGCATCGCCTTGCGCGGTCGCTGACGGCTTTTTCTGCTGCCCCGCCGCCTGAACGGAAGATCCTTCACCTAACGCAAGCCCTAGGAGGATAAGACCAACGTAGGATATTCTCATCGTCAGAGTCCTTCTCTGTTCGCTATTTCTGGATGACCTTGTCTGTGTGGCAGACTTGGTCAACAACCCGCTAGTATTTCTCCACTCCCTTTCGTCCTCCCGCATGACAACGAAGACAGTCGGCAAAACGCCCGGGGCCATGAATGCCCTTCGCTTTCGACCGAAGATTTCTCACCAGGTCATTATCCAGCGTCCGGGGGCTGAGACTCTGGTCCCGCTCCGTCCGGTGACAATCCCGACAAGACGTCGCGCCGGTTGCGCGAAAGATGAGATCACTGTGGGGATTGACGGCCTGATCAACTTCAGCGGGTACTGCAGCTTGCACAACCCTTTCGCCGCCACCGACCTGCGCCGCCATGATAAGGAGCGCTATAGTAATTCCAAACCCTCGTCTCAGCATGCCAAGCCTCTGCTCTCTCCCGGCCGCGTACCATCCTTTCAGGTAATCTTCTCCATGGCGCGAAATGCGGCCTCACGCTCCTCAGGGCTGATCAGGTGATCCATTTCAGGATAGAGCACTTCCTCTTCGGACATGTTGTGTCGATCCAGCAAATCCAGCAGGATCTCTTCCTCCCGGTCGGTCTCCGGATTCTGCGCCTGGACCTTTCGCGAGAGTGACTCCAGACAATCCCCGATTTCCCGATGTTCGCTCCGCATGACAATGGTAGGGCCTCCGCCGGTCATCCCAGATTTTTTCTCCCACAGGGGAAACATCACGTCTTCTTCCCATGCCACATGCCGCTGCAGCCCCGTTTTGAACTCCAGGAACGCGCTCTTGGCCTTGGGGAAGTCGGTCCGCTTCAGAGTCTGAAACGATTTGAATAGCGCATCCAGGCGGGCATGGTCTTCGTCGAACATGGTGCTGATGGTGCGTTCGGGCATACGCGCTCCCTCCTTATGAACTTCGCAGTTTGTATTCCAGATGGCAGGCCACGCAGGCCTTCAACACGTTGTTGAATTGCGGCAGGATCTGTTTCAAATCTTTCGTCGGAATGATGCGGGCCAACTCCTCCGCGGCGGCATGATGGGCCATAGCCAGGTCATGATAGGCCGGAGGAAAGTTTTCCGGCTGCTGACTCGCCATCGCCTGCCGGTGCATGAAGAACCCCAGATGTGTTTCCGTTAAGCCTTTCGCCAACTCATAATCTTCCTCGGCCAGCGCATTCACGATGACTTGCAGCGTTTCCAGATGCTGCAACATCACGGCGCGATGTTCACTCCCTGCCGGCAATGACAACGGGATGGGATGTCTGGTGTCAGAGGTGAGATAGGGATGAGATCGCTGGTCACCGTGGCGATGCTCCACCTCGGTGCACCCAGTTGACACCGCAACGCACAGAAATCCCAGAACCAGTCTCCCAAGATATATGCATTTATTTCCGCCTAATGACAAAAGCGACATCCGAGACATTCACAACCTCTCCAAATTAACGTGAACAGCTCCCGTCCATCTTTCTCTGACATGAAGGCGGACGACGTCCATCAGTCATTTCCTCAGGGCCGCCAGGTTCTCCGCCGCCTGCGCGCACGACAGGCACATGGTGATGGCAGGAGATACGGCTAACCGCGACTGGGGAATCTCCTTGCCGCACGCCTCGCAACGCCCGTATTGCCCGCTCTCGATCCGGACAAGCGCCTGGTCGATGGCTTCTATCTCGGCCTTTGCTCGCCCATCCAACCGATCAAGCAACCGGACCATCGTCTCTTCCTGCCCCCGTTCTTCCACCTCACTCTCGATATCGCGCTGGAGCCAACTCAGCTCCTCTTCCGTCTGTGCAGCCTGACGAAACAAGTCCCGCCGTTGCGCGAACAGTGTTTCCCGGATCGCTTCCTGTGACGGCATGACATCCCCTCCGCTTCCTGTTAGCTACAGCACTTATCCATTCGCTCTTTCATGGCATCTTTACCGGCCGTGACCGCGGCTTCCACATCAGCGCGTTTCTCCGCCACGAAATGTTTCCCTCGTTCAATCATCTCATCCAGCGCGGCGCGCGCTTCCTTGGCCTTCTCGATCACCTCTTCCTCCGCCTTCCTCGCATATCCCCGTAGTTCGCGCCTCGTCTCTTCTCCCGATTTCGGCGCAAGCAGAATTCCGGCGACCGCTCCCGCGATGGCGCCACCGAGAAAGGCAAGGGCAACGGCTTGCGATGAACATCTGGTGTCGTGGTTATCCATGGCTATTCCTCCGTGATGAATACGTTCCTCATAAATTGAAAAGCCAGGTTCGTGCCAGACTCATCCAGCCGGCCATTTACCGATTGCGCTGGTTTGATGAGTGCTTACAGAATTGACACGGGATGAAGCAGAGTGATCCTGGGGCATTCCAGGTCTTGTGGGAAAAGGAGCCTGATGCAAAAGGCACCAGTGCCGCCCATGGAACAGTTAGTCTAATCAATCTGTAGCGTAGCGTTTGCTGAACGACCGCGAGGAGAGAAACCATACGGGGTGGGGCAATGCAGCTGAAAGGATTCTGACTGGCGTGATCGGTGCGGGAGCCGGAGCCTCCTCAAGTAGACGACTCCCGCGTCACCGCAATGTTGATCTCAAATTACCGGCCACAGGCTTCGCCCTCGCATCCGCCCATTCCACCTCTCGGGCCTCGATGCTCCATGCCGCCCATTCCCCCACCGGCTCCCATCCCAGGGCCCATCCCTTCGCCATGCCCCATCATCCCGTGACCATGCTCTCCGGCAAAACTCCGCTCGTATTGGATGATCGACCAGATCTCTTCGTCAGTGAGCTGATCGCCGAACCCGATCATGGCCGAGCCTGACGAGCCGTGCTTAATCACCCAGAAGATCTCGCCCTCCGTGCGATGGCGCCAGAATCCATGGTGCTGAAAATTACGCGGCGAGGGATCGAGGCCGACGGCGGCCATGCCGTTGCCCGATCCGTCTTTGCCGTGGCAATTGAAGCAGGTCCCCTTGCCGTTGTAGAGGGCCTTTCCTTTCTCGACGATCTCAGCAGAATCCGCCAACGGACTCTTCAGGGCACGCGCTTCCGCCAGCTTGTCGGCAGGCACACGCGGCTGCATCATGGGGCGCTCGGCCGCCGACAAGACTGATGGACTCAACGCACCGCCGACCAGAACAACCGCCAGCACACCCCGACAGATATGTATCATGGTCATTCCCTTCATCAGAAATCGAGCTCGACCATCTTGCGATGGAACCGCGTGATGATATTGGGATCCGGCGTCAGGCGAATTTGTGTCTGTTCCTTGCCCTTGTAGGACAGGAGATTCAACACATAGCGCAGGCTCTCTAACCGGGCGGACTGCTTGTCATTCGCCTTCACAATGATCCAGGGGCTGAAGGTCGCGTGCGTCTTACTGAACATTTCCTCTTTATAGCGCGTGTAGGAATCCCACATCTCCTGCGCCTTTTCATCGACCGGGCTCAGTTTCCACTGCTTGAGCGGATTCTGACGCCGCGCGTCAAACCGTTTGGCTTGTTCTTCCTTCGAGATAGAAAACCAGAACTTGATGATGGTCACGCCGTCTTCATAGAGCATGTGTTCGAACTCGGTCACTTGCTGCAGGAAACGTTGATGGTCCTTCTTGCTACAGAAGCCCATGACCGGCTCGACGACCGCGCGGTTGTACCAACTGCGATCGAAGAACACAATTTCACCCTTGTTGGGCAATTGCTGGATATAGCGCTGAAAATACCACTGGCCCCGCTCCTGGTCCGTAGGCTTTGGCAGCGCGACCACGCGCATGGCACGTGGGTTCAAGTGCTCCGTGAAGCGGCGAATCGTGCCGCCCTTGCCGGCCGCATCGCGCCCTTCGACCAAAATCGCAATCCGCTGCCCGCTCTCCTGGACCCACCGTTGCAAGCGGACCAGTTCGACCTGCAGCTGCCGCAGCTCCTGCTCATACAATAACGTCTTGCGCACTTCCTCCAGATCCACTTCTTTGCGCTTCAGAAGTGTCAGCAGGCCCCTTCTGGTATTGATTCGATTGAGGTCGTCATCCGTCAGCGCGTGCCCGGCGACACCGATGGCGTAGGCGATCTGATCGACGGCCTTGCCCTGCACCTGACGATAGCCGTCGCCTTGCTTGGGGATCGCCGTCGGAATGGTTTCCAATTCATCGGCCAGCAACTCGCCGTCGTTGCCGACCATGCCACTGGGGGCTTGCTCGCTTCGACTCTCCTTCTTGTTCTTTCCTTTACCAGTCGACTTATCATCAGCAGCCATGACACCCCCCACGCATTAAACTCATTCTCTACGCTTAGAACGCAACACTGCGATCGCGCTCGGCAACCGCCTTGATGTAATCGGGCATCCCCTTAATTGAGGCGCCCGCGACCAGATCCGCGCCACCGATCTGCCTCGCCACAGCACAGGCGCCGCAGACCCATATCGGAATATTTGCAGCTTGCACCCCGGCAAGCAAGTCTTTTAACGGAGTCAGATTGACCCCCGTCACATGATCGGCCGTGCCTTTCCGTCCTAGCGTCACCGCTTCATTCCAGAGCCAGAGCACCACATCGTGTCCCTGCTCCTTGGCGGCTTTCGCCGCGACAAACGGGAGTGTCGCCATCGTCGGATCATCCGTGCCTCGGCTGCCCGAGATAATAAACGTCGCCATCTGCAAATCCTCCGTCCCTCGTCGTTCGTCTTTCGTATCTCGCGGGCGTTATGCACGCCTCACGAGATACGAAAGATACTTCACACGCGTGTCCTACTTCGGTCCCTTGAACGTCGTCTTCAAATAGGCCATGACATCGGCCACGCCCTGCTGCCCGATGGTCAGCCCCCAGTACGGCATGTTGGCCGACTTGCCCATCGCCGCGCCG
>JBEBHO010000175.1:0-20040 GCA_040081095.1 Nitrospira sp. | reverse complement strand
CCCCCCACTCCCACCGGCTTGCAGCTCACCACGGTGCGATAGCGTGGAGACAGACGCTCGCTGGCCCTCTGGGGTCAGGCTAGAGGACGACACGCTTTTCAGTGGAGTGAGAAACCAACTGCGCCCTATGAGAACGGTGTCTCCCGGCGGGCACGCTACCCCATATCGCGGAGCGTATGGTTGGGATTGCGGTCGCGCGCGATGGTCTTCATGACTTGGTCGCCGAAGAGCACGACGACACGCCCGCGCTGATCTTTTACCACCATGGAAGCTGACGGCGCTTTGAACGTCGCGGGATCACCGCCCAGCCAGGCACTGCAGGAAAACGGGAGGGCATCGAGAATCGTCTCCACGCGATACTCATTGCGCAACCGATACTGCAGCACATCGAACTGCAACCGCCCCACCGCCGCGACCAGCGAGTCCTGGTCGTTGAGGCTCCGCATGATCTGAACGGTACCCTCCTGCGCCATCTGTTCCATTCCCTTATCGAAGGATTTTCGCTTCCCGACATCGGTCGGACGCAGACGCGCAAAGATTTCAGGCTGGAACTGCGGCAAGGGCTTGAAGTTGAATCCGCCCGTCACGGAAATCGTATCGCCGATGGCAAAGAGCCCGGGGTTGATGATCCCGATGATGTCGCCTGGATACGCCTCTTCCACCGTGCTCCGCTCCTGCGCCACCAAACTATGCGGCCGCGAAAGACGCACCTCTCGATTCAGCCGATGATGTGTGACCATCATGTCCCGTTCGAACCGCCCCGAGCAGACCCGCAGGAACGCAGTGCTATCGCGGTGCTTCGGGTTCATGTTGGCTTGCAGCTTGAACACATAGGCGCTGAACGGATTCTCAACCGGGTCGATGGTGCACTCGGTTCCATCCTCACGATCGGCGAGCCGGGCGCTGGGACAAGGGGCGAGCGTGACAAAGGCGTCGAGGAAACTCTCAATGCCGAAGTTCGTCAGCGCCGACGCAAAAAAGACCGGCGTGACATCGCCGTTCAGAAACTGCTCGCGCGAAAACGGATTGCCGGCGATGTCGAGCAGCTCCAGATCGTGCTGCACCGGCTCCATTACGTCCGGAGGGACACGCCCGCTGCGCTCGAGGTCGGCGAACAGCATATTGGCCACATCGACCTTCGTCGCCCCGCCGTGGGCGGTCTTGCTGAATAGTTGGACGCGATGGTCGGCCCGCGTCACGATCCCGACGAAATCGCTGCCGGAGCCGATCGGCCAGTTGATCGGACTCGCGTGAATATTGAGCGCCTGTTCGACTTCGGTCATCAAATCGAGCGGCGGGCGGCCCGGCAAGTCCATCTTATTGATCAACGTCAGGACCGGAATCCGCCGCAGGCGGCACACGTCGAACAACTTGCGCGTCTGCGTTTCCACACCCTTGGCCGCATCGATGACCATGATCGCACTGTCGGCTGCCGTCAGCGTTCGATAGGTGTCTTCCGAAAAATCCTGGTGCCCCGGCGTGTCGAGCAGATTGATGATTGCGTCCTTGTAGGGAAACTGCATGGCGGACGCAGTAATTGAAATGCCGCGCTCCTGCTCCATGCCCATCCAGTCGGATGCCGCCGTCTTGCCGCCCTTGCGTCCTCGGACCATGCCGGCTGTCCGGATGAGTCCTGAATACAGCAACAGCTTTTCCGTGAGCGTGGTTTTTCCCGCGTCCGGGTGACTGATGATTGCAAACGTTCGGCGGCGAGACGTCGCCGCCGCCAATTCGCCCTGAGTGGTTGTGTCGATAGCCATAATGGGTGCGCAGCATACCACACCGCTACCGACCGCCAACAGCCGGTGCCGCCGAGAATCGTCACTCGCACCGACGGGGCCGACCTTGTTATGATGCCGCCCATGGCCCCACCCACCCTGCGCATCGCCTTTTTGCATCTGGCGCCGGTTCCCGGCGATCTCGCCGGAAATCGGCGGCTGATTGAGAGCGCCACGATGCAGGCAGCCGTCGCCGGTGCAGCCTGGATTCTTACCCCGGAGCTCGCCATCTGCGGGTATAGCTTCGCCGACCGAATCGGCACCGATTGGATCGGGCCTCAACCGGATGAGTGGATGGCACAGATGGCCAGGCTCGCGGCTCGACTGCGGGTCACCCTGTTTCTCTCTCAGCCCGAACAGGATCGTCGCACGAAGCAGCTGCACAACTCCCTCTTCGTCATCACCCCGGACGGCACCCTTGCCGGAGCCCACCGGAAGATCAATGCGCTGCGCGTGGGATCGGAGTCCTGGTCGACGCCCGGCACTGAAGCCGCACCGGTTGCCGCAGCGCCGCTGGATCGCGTGGGCCTGCTCATTTGCGCCGATGCCTATTCTCCCGGCATTGCCGAGAGCCTGCGGCGACAAGGGGCTCGCATGCTGGTGTCTGCCGCCGCCTGGGCGCCGGGCTTCCACGGCCCCAACGGCGAGTGGGAACGATGCACCAGCGACACGGGATTACCGCTGTTCGTGTGCAACCGGACCGGGCCGGATCTCACGATGGATTTCACCAAGGCCGAAAGTGTCGTGGCGAAAGACGGAGTACGCAGACTCTCGATGAGCGCCACCCGCTCAACCATCTTTCTATTTGACTGGGATCTCCTCAGGCAGGACCTGGCCACACCGTCGTATCAGCGCATTGAACTGTAAGCCAGACCGGAAGCAGACGCCTGATAGAAACGCCGGCATCTGCCACAGGTGAGACCTTATCAGCGCCTTGCGAGGGACAGGGCCCGGCGACCGAAAACAGACCGGCCCATTATCGCCCCACGCCAGATTTCCACTGAGCTTCCAGATGGGTGATGGCTCGTTCAAGGGCGTCGGATGACGCAAGCCCGCGCAGCATATCCTTTGCCATGGCTTCATCTGAGGGAGGAACAATTCTCGCGATGCGGCCGGATCGACGGATGGAAGGATAGGCATTCGTCTCGAACCCATTCGCCAATCGCTCCAACGTCGCTGAGTCTCGTCCCTCTGCCCGGGCCACCACCTGGAGGCCCCTGTCGGTCAGCTCCAGAAAAGCCAGCTCGGCCAGCGCAAAGTCTGTAGTCGTGACCCCCAAGATGCGTCCCATGGCGCCGCCCCCTTCTTGCGACCCGTCCATCAAGAGTGTGTCCGGCGTGTCCGTTTGGTCGTTTGAAAACAAGGCGACCAGAGCGTACGTCAATCGTTGCTCCCGTAACTGCCGATGCCACAATTCGAGCGCCTTCCAGGAATGAGCTACCTGCGGCGGTTCCAGCACTGACACAAGGCGAATCGGCAACCGGCTCTCAATCAATCGGTGGCTTTGATCTGTTAAAAACTTCCTGGAATGTTCCAACACCGATTCATCCGCACGGTTTCCCGTGGCATCATGAATGACGATCAACCCGGCGTTCAGGACGCCCCCCTGACTCAAGGAAGTGTTCTTGGAATCCGATGCCGCAGGCGCGGCGCTCCCCACGTACTGATCGAGGCGAGGCCCCGGGGATAACGCCATGCAACCGGCAGACCACCACAGCAACAGACCGATCATCACCATCGCATAAGGTTGCTTCATATCGCCCTCCTTGCTCCGCGCAGAAAACAGACGAGCCCATTCGCCGGCACATCAGCGCACACTGCCCGATACAGAGAGATCACCCCCACGCCCATGCGTTCATCGCGGCACGCGGCGCTCTCCGATTCCGACGCGCAACGCTTCGACATCCAGTTCATGTTCAAGCCGGTGCAGCACCTCGTCGCTGATCGTCCCCTCGTTGCGCAACTGAATCAATGTGAGCCGTTCGGCGGTCAAGGTGTCATGCCGCAACTGTCGAAACTGCTCGCCGGCTTCCACCGAACAGTCGGTATCCACCGGACCGGATCCGGCGAACCGTTGCAATTGCCGGCTGTAATGAACCCGCAACCGCTCGACCTGCTCCACCCGCACCCCTTCCTCCCCGGCCAATCCATCCAATCGCCCTAACGCCGCCGAGGCGGCCTGTTCACGAGCGAGCATTTCCTCCTGTTCAAGCAGTCTGCGATCCTCCTCGAAATGCAAGGCGCGAATAATCGGCGTGAGCGAGAGGCCCTGCAGCACGAGCGTCGCAAGGATCACGGCGAAACTGATCAAGATGATCTCCGCGCGAAACGGAAACGGGGCACCCGACGCTGTCGTCACCGGTAAAGCCAGCGCCGCTGCCAGCGTGACGATCCCGCGCATGCCGGTCCAGGCCGTCACGAAAATATAGGGCCATGGAGGCATCGGATCGCGGGCCCGCAGCCGCACGCTCATCAGGCGGGGCAATGCCGCCGCAGCCGGCACCCACAGCAGACGCACGACAATCGCTGTCAGGCTGACCGCCGCGCTGGCGATCAACAGCGTCCCGAACCGGTCAGCGGGAACCGCGGCGCGCAAGGCTCCGAGTTGGAGCCCGATGAGAATGAAAATGAACCCGTTCAGCACGAAGATCAGCAGATCCCACACCGCCCGCGCCTGCAGTCTTGTCACCGGTGCGACCGCCGCGCTGAAATGTTGCCGCACATGCAGCCCTCCCGCCACACACGCCAGCACCGCCGACGCATGCGTCACTTCGCCCAACACCCAGGCGACATAGGGAGCGAGCAGCGTAATGGCAATCTCAGTGAAACTGTCGGTCGTCGCACAGAGGGCCCATCGCGAAATCATTCCAACGACAATTCCGATCGCCACCCCCCCGACGGCGGCCAGGACAAATTGCAGGAGGGTGTCGCCCAGCACGAAACTCCCGCCGACCACCGCCCCGACCGCCGCGCGATACAGCACCAGCGCGGTCGCGTCGTTCACCAGGCTTTCGCCTTCCAGAATCGTCACCACACGACGGGGAAGGCGCAAACGCTTTCCGATCGCGGTGGCCGAAACAGCGTCCGGCGGGGAGACAATGGCGCCCAAGGCAATCGCTTCAGCCCACCCGAGGCCAGGCAGCACGGCACGCGCAACGGCGGCAACCGCCGCCGTCGTGGCCAACACCAAGCCTACCGCCAACCATGAAATCGGACGGAGATTCTCCTTAAATTCCCGCCAGGAGGTGAAGTAGGCCGCCGCCCAGAGGATCGGCGGAAGGAACACGAGGAAGACGAGATCGGGGCTGAGTGTCACGGTGGGAAGGCCAGGAATGAGGCCCACGATCAATCCACCGATGACCAGCAGAATGGGATAGGGGATGACGAGCTTCTGCGCGAGGGTGGTCAGGGCCAGAACCAGCGCCAGCAATAAGATGACGATCTCAAGCTGATGCAGACTGTCCATGACGATCCCTTCCAGAACCTACCCACGCATGAGCGCGTGAGCATAGGCTACTCAGGGGAGAAATGGGAGTCAACTGGATGAGTCCGTCCACACCAAGTCTGATGGCCGGACGATATGGCAGAACTGCCTATAGAAGACCGAGGGAAATCCGGGAATCACATCGCTGATTGATCGTGCGACGCCAGAAACCTCTTCAGCCGCGTGGCGGCGGTGGAGGTCAGGTGCATGAACTCCAGCCCGAACGTCTGGTCTTTTGCCCATCGGACCGTGGCACGCTCCACGGCCAGTGGGCTGATCTGCTTCGGCAGGCGCAACAGCACCGTCACCTGGTCTCCAGGCCCAATCGGCGCTTCGCTCGTGACTCGGGCGCCCTTCAGCGAAACGTCATAGACAACGCCGATGCCGGTGCGTTTTTCCGCGAACCAACGCGGCCGGGTCTTCTCTGACAACGCACAGGAAAAGGGAACAGGAATGCGGGTCCGGGCATGCTCACGGACATCGAGAAACACCTCAGTTGGCATGGCGGGAGTTTTCATCGTAGATCCTTTCGTTCGTCTCACTGTGCCGACTGTACACAACTGCTCTCCGTTCGAGAACGAATTTATGTATTTGTGCAGAATTCTACGTACTCCCTCCGCCCGACAGGCCCATATTGTTCTTCCTCCCGCCATCAGGCACGATAACGAGGACAAAACCGTGTCAATGTTTCAATTCGTTTATGGCCCATGCGTATCCAGATAGATGGCACACCACCACTCCCTGCTATTTTAGGAGAACACTCCTTGTCGAAATCAGCCTTCCTCGACGACTATCTGTAGAGGCTGACAACCGATTATGGCAGCGCACCGCCTGTAACCCTGGGGAGAACACACCATGAAATACCTTTGTCTGGTCTATGTCGAAGAAGCGATTCTCCACGCTCTACCGAACCACGAACGAGTCACGCTCTCAGACGAATCCATGGCGTACTGCGACCGATTGCAGAAGATCGGCCAGTTGCTGGCCGCCTCGCCGCTCCATCCGGTCGAGACCGCCACAACCGTGCGGGTCCGCGAGGGAAAAGCCACGACGACGGACGGACCGTTTGCCGAGACGAAAGAACAGCTGGGCGGCTTTCTGATGCTCGATGTGCCGGATCTGAATGACGCGATCCGCATCGCCACGCATTTCCCGGCCGCTCGGATCGGCAGCGTAGAGGTCCGCCCGATGAAAGAACTCGGCTGCGCGTAAGAGATCCGGCGATGCGCAGCGATGACGTAACCACACAGATCCGTGCAAAAGCCGAAGAGGTCTATCGGTCTGAGTCGCGCCGGGTGCTTGCGACGCTCATCCGGCTGCTCAAGGATTTCGATCTGGCCGAAGAAGCCCTGCACGAGGCCTTTGCGGCAGCGATGGAACAATGGGCACGTGACGGCATCCCCGCCAATCCGCGAGCCTGGCTCGTCTCGACCGGCCGGTTCAAGGCGATTGACGGCATGAGGCGACGCGCCCGCTATGACGCCTCGCTGCATGAGCTCGCGAGAACACTCGAAACGACCACCAGCGATCCGGCGGAACAGGACGACGAGCACATTACAGACGACCGCCTGCGGCTGATCTTTACCTGCTGTTATCCGGCGCTCAAGCCCGAAGCACAACTGGCGCTGACCCTGCGGGAAGTCTGTGGCCTCACGACCGAGGAAGTCGCCCGCGCCTTTCTTGCCTCCCCTGCCACGCTGGCCCAACGCATCGTCCGCGCCAAAGCCAAAATCCGTGACGCGCATATTCCCTACGAAGTGCCGCCACCTTCTGAAATCCCTGACCGGCTGGATTCGGTCCTGCATGTCATCTATCTGGTCTTCAACGAGGGGTATTCCGCCTCATCCGGCCCGGCGCTGACGCGCGCAGATCTTTCCGGCGAGGCAATCAGGTTAGGCCGGCTCCTCTTGGAGTTGCTCCCGGAGCCGGAGGTCATGGGCCTCCTCGCGATGATGCTCTTGCACGAATCCAGGCGCCCGGCGCGCACATCCGCATCGGGAGAACTGATCCTGCTGGAGCAACAAGACCGGTCGCTGTGGAATCGGGCCTACATCAATGAAGGCATCGAATTGGTCGAGCGGGCCCTCTCCTCGCGGCGGTTCGGCCCCTACACGCTGCAAGCGGCGATTGCCGCCGTGCATGCCGACGCATCCGGCACCGCTGAAACGGATTGGGCGCAGATCGTGGCGCTCTATGATCTATTGGCGCGCGCAGAACCATCCCCGATCATCGAGCTCAATCGGGCCGTGGCTGTGGCGATGCGCGACGGGCCGGCTGCGGGATTGACGCTCGTGGACGCCATCCTGGCGCGGGGCGAGCTCACTGACTACCATTTGATCCATGCCACCAGAGCGGATTTTTGCCGGCGACTCGGAGACAAGACGGGCGCCCGCAACTCCTATGAGCGGGCTCTCGCCTTGACGAAGCAGGAACCGGAACGGCGCTTTCTGGAACAGCGGCTGGCTGAATTACAATAACCGGCACTTCCCTTGTCGATTTCGGACGCCGGGAACGACTAGAGGGTAAAGGAGAGAGGAACAGCCATGAAATACCTGTTGCTAGTTCACCACAATGAAGAGGCGTTCGGTCGGATGAGCGAAGAGACGCGGCGCTCGATGCTGGCCGAGTCGGTCCAGCTCTGTCACCACCTGCACGACAAGGGACAATATGTCCATGCCTCGCCGCTCCAGCCCGTCGCGACCGCCACGGTTATCCAGGTGCGCGACGGAAAACGGTCGGTCACGGACGGACCGTTCATCGAAACCCGCGAGCAACTCGCCGGCTACTTCTTGATCGAGGCGAAGGATCTCGACGAGGCAATCGGGATCGCGAGCCGCGTTCCTGGCGCTCGGATCGGCACAGTAGAAGTCCGGCCACTCAGAGAAATCACGGGGTTACCGGGAGAATAAGGCTCTGTCGATTTCGAGGAGTCCCGTTCGACTACTCGATACAATGCACGCAGCACAGCTCAAGAGGAACCATACGTTATGATACGGACCATCACACCTTTCTTGTGGTTCAACGGCCGGGTTGAAGAAGCCACGAGGTTCTACACGTCCATCTTCAAGAATTCTTCTATTGAGCGCATCTCCGAAATATCCTCAACGTTCCAACTGGAGGGGCAACGCTTCATTGCGTTCAACGGTGGCCCCCATTTCATCTTTACTGAGGCTATTTCGCTCTTCGTGGATTGTGAAACACAAGCAGACGTCGACGAGTTGTGGGAGAAACTCTCCGCCGGAGGTGCACCGGGGCGCTGCGGATGGCTGAAGGACAAGTTTGGCCTGTCCTGGCAAATCATTCCCTCGATCCTCGGCGACATGTTGCAGGACGAAGATGATGAAAAATCGGATCGGGTCATGCAGGCGATGCTGCAAATGAACAAGATCGACATTGCAGGACTCACACAAGCCTATGAAGGACAACCCTAGCGTACCGGAGGGACCGTTATGATCACCATCATCCCGATCGTTATAGCCCTGCTAATCGCAACAATACTCGCCTATGCCGCGACCAAGCCGGATACGTTTCGCATCCAACGCACTATCAGGATCGCCGCATCACAGGAACAAATCTTTCCACACATCAACAACCTGACCCAGTGGGCCGCCTGGTCGCCCTGGGAAAAGATGGATCCCGCGATGAAGAAAACGGCCAGCGGCCCTCCACAGGGAAAGGGCGCTATATATGAGTGGGACGGCAACAATCAGGTCGGCAAGGGACGTATGGAAATCCTGGAATCCGTTCCTCCTGCAAAGATTCTGATCAAGCTGGACTTTCTGAAACCCTTTGAGGCCCATAACCAAGCGGAGTTCACGCTGACTCCGCAAGAAGGCGTCACCACCGTGACCTGGGCGATGTACGGGCCGCAACCCTACATGGCAAAAGTGATGGGCCTCGTCTTCAATTGCGAGAAAATGGTCGGCCCGCAATTCGAGACCGGCCTGGCCAATTTGAAAACGCTGGCAGAACAATAAAGGAGACACACCATGCTGATGAGATACCTCACCCCCACCCTACTGTCGCTCGTGCTGAGCATTACACCTGCCCTGGCCAAAGACAAGAAGGCCGAGAAGCCGATGGACCAGCAGGCGATGATGGAACTCTGGAAACAGCTGGGCACACCCGGCGAACCGCACAAGCTGTTTGCCAGTCTGGCCGGAAGCTGGACGACCCAGACCAAGGAATGGATGGAGCCGGGGAAACCACCGACGGAATCCGCCGGCACCGCCGAGATGAAAATGTTGCTGGATGGCCGTTTTCTGTATCAAGAATACAACGCACAGATGATGGGGCAACCCTTCTCCGGCATCGGGATCGACGCCTACGACAACATGACAAAAAAATATGTGACGGCCTGGATGGACACGATGGGCACAGGAATTTTCATGATGGAAGGCACGGCCAACGCCGACGGCAAGACCATCACACTGAAGGGGTCGCATCCTGAACCGGGTGGCGGACAGATGAAACACCGCGCCATCTGGAAAATCGCCGACGCCAATACCCAAATCTTCGAAATGTACGGTTCTCACCACGGTGGCAAAGAGATGAAGATGATGGAGATCACGTATACCAGGAAGCCATGACGACGCACATTGACCTGGCCCGGTCGACATGTTTGACTAGGAGCTCATTAACCTTACCTACGGAGGCTTCCATGCAACGAACCATCGGCATTCTGGCGTTGGCCCTCACGCTGACAAGTTTGAGCGGCTGTAGCTATCTCTTCTATCCCCGCGCAGGGGACTACGCGACGCAGGCCAAAGGCGCGTCTGGTGTAGAGACCATGATCAATCTCACGAATATGATGGAAGCGACCGCGGCGAAGGCCAAAGGCGGCAAGGGTAACGACAACGCATTTGACGATCTCCATAACCAACTGCACGCCCTCATGGATTCCTATTGCGGCGTGACCAAGGAACAGGCCAAGACCCCGACCTACGACCTGGCTGTCACCCATAAGAAAGAGCTCGGGTCGATCTTTGGGCGTTTGTGGAAGTTCAAAGACGATCAACCGCAGCGTGATCAGCACCTCGATCTTCTGGTCGCTGAGCTGAAAGAGCTGCGGGAGACCTTGCAGACATTGAAGTAATTGAGAGACGGAGGCCGGTCATGAAATCCTCGACTGTCACTATAAGCAGCGGCGCGGTCACCTTGCTGATCGGCACCAGAAAAGGCGCCTTCACGCTCAAGAGCGACCGGACGCGGCGGACATGGAAGGTGTCGTCCCCCATGTTCCTGGGGCAAATCATCCATCACATCGTGGCCGATCCGCGGGACCGCCGCACAATATTGATGGCGGCCAGTACCGGGCACCTGGGGCCGACGATTTTTAGATCGACTGACGCCGGCAAGACCTGGAAGGAATCCGCGGCGCCACCGGCCTTTCCGAAGCTTCCAGAAAGCGAGAAGGGCCGCGCCGTCGGCCACACATTCTGGCTGACCCCCTGTCACGCCAACGAACCGAACGCCTGGTACGCCGGCACCTCACCGCAGGGCCTCTTCCGTTCAGACGACGGCGGGAATACCTGGTGTCCGTTCTCCTACATCAACGACGATCCGCAGTACCGCGAATGGATGGGCAGCGTGCAGGACGGCACGCCGGATGGCCCGAAGCTGCATTCGATCATCGTGGACCCGCGCGATCCTGAGCATCTGTACTTCGCCATGTCGGGAGGCGGCGTGCATGAATCCACCAATGGCGGCGAGACCTTTTCCCCCCTCATCAAGGGGCTCGATGTGGTCGAGGGATTCAGTCCCTCTGTCGTCACGTGCCACGATCCCCATTGCGTCCGGCTCTGTCCGAGCGACCCCGACCGGCTCTATCAGCAGAACCATTGCGGGATTTACCGGATCGACCGGCCCTCGAACACCTGGGTGCGGATCGGGGAAAACATGCCGAAGAAAGTCGGCGACGTCGGATTCCCCATGGTCGTCCATCCGCATGATGCGGATACCGCCTGGGTATTCCCGATGGACGGCACGACCGTGTGGCCACGCGTGAGCCTCGAAGGGAAACCCGCCGCCTACGTGACCCGCAACGGCGGGAAAAGCTGGACCAGACAGGACAAGGGCTTTCCACGCTCGAATGCCTGGTGGACCGTGAAGCGTCAGGCCATGACCAATGATGCCCATGAGGCCGTCGGGCTGTATGTGGGAACGACGCAGGGTGAAATCTGGGCAAGCCGGAACAAGGGAGTAACCTGGACCTGCATCGCCCGGCATCTGCCGGAAATCTATTCCGTGGAGACCGCGGCGTTCGGACGATGACCATCCACATCCCCAGCGCCTTGCGGTCTTACACAAAGCAGCAGGGCGAGGTGCAGGTGGAAGGCGCCACGCTCGCTGACGCGCTGGCGGCCCTGGATCGCCGGTTTTCCGGCATCCGATTTCGCATCATCACGGAACAGGATACCATCAGACCGCACATCAGAATCTTTGTGAACGACGTGCAGTTCCAAGATTTGTCTGCGCCGCTGAAGAAAGCAGATTCGGTCTACATCGTCTGCGCCCTCAGCGGCGGATAAACTGGGGACGTCATTCGTCAACAGTCAATCGTCACACGTAGAGAGGTCATCCATGGCTCCACAACCGACTGCACAACAAGTCATTGAAGGTCAACGCCAGGACTGGAACCGCGTCGCCGGAGGGTGGGAGAAGTGGGATCGCGTGTTCGACGAGCAGATGGCGTTCGTCAACCATCGCCTGGTGGCCGACGCCAGACTACGCGCGGGCTTGAACGTGCTCGATCTCGGCTCCGGGACCGGCTATCCCGCATTGCTCGATGCGCAGACGGTCGGCACGACAGGTAGTGTGATCGGGATGGATCTCGCGGAACAGATGCTGGCCGCCGCGGAGCGCAAGGCGAAACGGCTCGGCCTGACCAATGTCTCGTTCAGAACCGGCGACGTGACAAGTCTCCCGTTTGAACCCAATTCGTTCGACGCCATAACCAGCCGCTTTTGCCTGATGTTCCTCCCTGAAATTCCGAAAGCCGCTTCAGAGATTACACGGGTATTGAAACCCGGAAGCTGGGTGGCGGCGGCTGTGTGGTCTGCGCCGGAGAAGAATCCCTCGATCGGGCTTTCCATGGCCGCCATCAAGCAAGTGATCGAGCTGCCGCCACCGGACCCCACCGCGCCAGGAATTTTCAGATTAGCCAAACCGGGCGAACTGGCCGGCATGTTTCAGCAGGCAGGATTAGTCGATGTGACGGATCAGGAATTTCTCGCCGATTGGTCCTATGCCTCAGCAGATGAGTATTACACCAGCCTCATGGAGATCGCCGCGCCGGTCCAAAACCTCATGGCAAAACTGACCGACGCGCAGAAACAGGACGTGAAACAGCGCATCACCCAAGCCGCATCGAACTACCAACGCGGTGGCCGCATCGTATTTCCGATGGCGATTCGGATCGTCGCGGGGCGTAAGCCCGTCTAGAACCTATCTCAAAATCTTCCTCCCCTTTGTAAGGGGAGGCTGGGAGGGGTAGAGTCTCGGCCTGCAGCTCCTGCGCAATCGGCCAAACATAGCCCTAGTAGCCGACTAACGCGTCGACCTCCCCTTCTCCTCCTTACGAAGGAGGGAACAGGTAAAGGGTTGAGAGGCCGGAAGCAGAATTTTGAGATAGAGTCTAGTCTATTGTCATGCCCAAGACGGATGGCTTCAAAGACTATGTGCTGGATCAACTGGCCGATCTGCGCGGCCTGACCTGCCGAGCCATGTTCGGAGGCTACGGGCTGCGCTATCGAGATACGTTCTTCGGCATCGTGCACAACGGGCGCCTCTATTTCAAAATTACCCCGGATACTCTCGCACAATACCTTGCGATGGGAGCGAAGCCGTTTCGCGTGAATAAGACCATGACGCTCAAGACCTACTACGAAGTACCCTCCGATATCCTTGAAGATGCCGAGCAGTTGGCTGCATGGGCCAAGACCGCCAGTACTGCACAACTCGCTCGTCCAGCTAGAAAACGAACAGCGTCAACCGCCCGCCATCCGCGACCCGCTCAGAAATCCCGTCCTCGCTCTTAACTATTTGCTCCAGCCCCATAGCAGCAGCCTCAATAGGAACCTATAATGACCTCATGCTGCATCATCGCTGGACATCGATCCGAACGTGGGAGGCCCCGCGAACACTCACAGTCCATCGTTCGCTGCCGATGATTGCCCTCGCAGCCCTCCTGCTTGTCAGCGCCGCATTCGGAATGGAGCCTACTTCTGCGCCCCTGCTTTGGCGGACAGTGCCGACGGCCAGTCCGTCCGATCAACCTCCGCTCCCCAAGAAACCGTCGATGCTCCGCGAACGAGACATTGCATTCGACGAGCCCCTGGTGAAAATCTTGAAAGATGCCGCAGCACGGCCGCTTCCGCCGATTGCCGTCGAACTCTTCGACACCGGACGATATGACCTGGACATCGTATCCACCCTCTCTCGCAGCAATGACACGAGCTTCGTTCGAGGACAGTTCAAACCACCGGGCCAGGGCGATTTCTCACTCGTGATCAACGGCGCCTCAGTGACCGGCACCTTTCAACCAAGCCAGCGCGTCTTCAAGATCGAGTCGCTCGGCAACGGGCGCCACCGATTGATTGAAATCGATCCGGAGCAGGAAGCAAAAGAATAACAAGGGCCTGTCCCCTATGCTGACATGGCCGAGCACAGCGCTTCTCCTGGCCGATGCGGTTCTCCTGCTACACCTCGCCTTTGTCCTCTTCGTCCTGTTCGGAGGTTTGCTGGCCCTCAGATGGCGCTCTATCCTCTGGGTCCATCTACCTGCAGTGTTCTGGGGAGCATTCGTAGAATTCAGTGGTTGGATCTGCCCGCTGACACCACTGGAGAATTGGCTGCGAACGCAGGGCGGAGAGGATGGCTACCAATCGGACTTCGTCATGCACTATGTGTTACCGCTGCTCTATCCGGAAGGACTCACACAAGAGGTCCAACTGCTACTGGGCGCGATAGTCGTCGCCGTGAATCTGGCCATCTATGGATGGATTTGGAGGACAACGCACCGATGACAAGGCGCAGAACATCGCCTCTATCTAGTCATCGGAACCAGATAGACCAGATCCCCTCCACGCACTGTGAAATAGGCCCTAACAACGTTCGTTACCCTACACCTCATATCGCTTGAGTTACTCGTAGGCAGCACGAGACTCACTCGCCCGATCCCGAACATTGCTGCAGTAGTAGCGCATATGCTACATTCAACAATAGGTACGTATGGGACATGCGTCGAGCAAGCCTCCGTCAAGTCGGCTCGTCTATGACGGGGCTGTATTCAAGATTGAGTCCTACGTCACCGCGAGCGGAACGGCTCCTGCGGAGGAATGGCTCGAACAACTTCCGCTCGCCGCTCAGCAGAAGTTTGCCGCCTTGTTTGCCCGCATGGGCGACACGGGAAAGATTTGGAATGAGCGCAAGTTTAAGCATCTGACCGAGACCGATCAGATTTTTGAGTTCAAAGCCGATACCGATCGCATCCTGTGCTTTTTCTTTGTCGGCCGCCGGTTGATTCTGACCCACGGATTCCGGAAAGCCGGGAATAAAACCCCGAAACGGGAGATCAACCGGGCCGAATCCTGCAAGGAAGACTTTGAAGGGAGAACCTAGCATGAGCCGCAAGACAACACCGGCGGGCAAAGGATGGCTGGAGAACAAACTCGCCAGTCCCACATTCCGCAAGGGCTTTGAGGAAGAGGCGCAGAGGCTGGCGATCGGCGAACAGCTCTCCCGGCTGCGCCAAGAAGCCGGGCTGACCCAGACGCAAGTAGCCACACGCGTGGGCACCACCGCGTCAGCCATTAGCCGGTACGAAAACGCGGAGTACGATCGCTACGAACTGCGCACACTCCAGAAAATCGTCCGCGCCTGCGGCGGACGCCTCGAACTCACCGTCGAACCAGGCCCCAACAAACACCATGCTGCCTAGCGGTTGCAGCACGACTCAACGCTTTCCCTAGCTATCTCGTCATCGGAACCAGACAGACGAGATAGACCAAGATCCCCGCCACGCACTGAGAAATGTAGGATTGCAAGACCTGACACTTATTGCCCGGCTTCCGACTTCGCCACGCCGCTGGAAGTGTTCACGCAACTGCGTCATCAGTCACCCGTTGCACTTGGAACTTGAAACCGCCCCCTGAATTCATGCGGGCAAGACAATGAGCACGTGATTGTTTTGGACAGCAGTGGGTCTGACCCCTTAAATCTCCCTGGCTGCACATAAGACATCAACAGAAAGGAGTTTTCGAACTGCAATCAATGTGATGAAAGGCAGTGCCTTTCCAGCGATTTAGCACTACCTTCTCCAACAAAATACTTGCAGTTTGTTCCGGGATGGAACCACCGGAGCTAAACATCGTACTGTTAGCGACACCGGCCAATGCCGCCAAGCTGCGCTCAACCTCTGCACGATTAGCCTCTGGTAGACGACGTCGGAGTTCTGCCAAGAGTGTGGGTAGCGAGTAGCCTGAATGCTCTGAGTAAAGAGCCTCTCGATCATTTCGGAGAGCAGAAGCGAGATTTTGAAGAACTCCAAAAGTTGCATCTGCCACAGCCAAAGTTCTCTCATCTGCCGACTTGTCTTTTAGCTGAACACTTACGCGCTCAGCAATAACACTGAGCTGGAGAAGCGCCTGCGAGAGTCGAAAGCTAATTTCGATGTCTAATCGTTCAATTGCTTGACGATTTATTGACTCTTCCGTGAGACGCTGCTGAAACGTCGCCTTCTCAGCATCCACACTCTTTTGCCAGTTTTGATAGATTGTTCCAGCCCCCGAGATAAATATCGCGGACAACACCCACAATCCGAAGCTACTATTGAGAAACTTGCTAAGTTTATCGCTTGAGCCTTGTGAGGCTGCCTCTAATTGTTTCCGAACCTCGGCTCTATACTTCTCCTCCAAGTGCAGACGTTCCTTCATGGCCTCCTCTAGATCCATTTTCCCTCCAAGAACGATGTCCGGCAACCTAATATTGTGGGAAACCGACCAACAGAACGGAATGCAGTGACGCTGCTGTTGACCCATTTTTGCCTGAAGGTTTGACCTCAGGTGAAGTCAATAGTCATGTCTGACCCACACTTGTTCGCTTTGCGCTCTCGACAATGCCTACGACTTACTGTACAAGCCAATGACGTCGGAGACATACTTCATATCTTGATACTTCTTTTCTACACTGGCATAAATTGCAGGCATCACCACGGGAGCAGTTTCTTCTTGGCCGTCCAATGTTGTCCTGATAGCATCGATCTCATCTTTGGTTAGGGCCATGCCCTGCTTTTCCTGAACAAGCGATTTCTCAATGAGTCGGATGGACGACTTATATTTGACTGCGGCACTCCTATGCTTGTCTGATCGACTTCCGAAGTCCATAAACGTTTGCAACGCGGCTAGGACGGCAGCGAGGATACTCAGAAGCCCCACCCACAACGGTGGAACTTCCTTGGAGGAAAGAGCCGCAAAAACTGACGTTCCAACGACGGTAGAAACGATGAGTGAAGGAATTCCCAAAGCAAACTGCCCCTTCGCATACCTTCTTGCCGCCTCATCATGCCTATCTCGCGCTTTATGGCAATGAACTAGCCAGCCAGTCAGCAGCTGATCGGTGCCAATCGGGGAAAACACGCGCTTCTCGTCAGTCATGGGGTGGTTCCTCGCTGATATTGCAATCTGACGTTTGAGTTCAGCCGCCGCCGAAGGCGGTCGGCTGGAACGAATGGTTAGACCTCTTTGCCTTTGTAGCGAACAGACTCAGCGGGGTCAAGGCCTTGGAATACAAGTGCTGAATAGGGGCCCTTGCATTGAGTGTAGGTCTTAACCACAGACTTTCACTCGTAACCGTACCAATACTTGATAAGTTCAAGTGACCACTGACGGTTCTCTTCGCTGATTAGCGATTGATCGGGTTCAGGCGTGTGGTGATAGTACTGTCCGAAAGTATCCATGCAGAACTTGTGATACGGGTTCTACCCCGTTTCCACGGACAGTTGCGTTAAGAGTTGCTCCCCCTGTTGCTGCTGATCGAGTCTCCGCCGCTGTCGGGGATTGTGCCAGCGCTCGATGTAATCGAAAATATCCGCTCTCGCCTCGGCTCTCGTCCGGTACTGCCGTCGGTTCACCCGCTCTCGTTTGAGGCGGCCAAAGAAACTCTCGGCCGCGGCGGTGAAGTCCCGCTCCAGATGGTTGCGGGTTCCAGCCGGGGGTGTCCCTGACGGCTTGGTCCGCCCGCGTCGCCGCTGCGGCACGCCGCGCAAGCCAGCCTGACGCATCAGGCGTGCGATCCGATGGCGGCCACACCGCTCCCCGACGTAGCTCAGATCCTCCCAGATGCGCGGGCTCCCGATGACGCTGTCGGAATCAGCATGGAACTGACGAATCCTGGTCAGGAGCCGGGCATTCTCCTGGGTCCGCGCACTCGGCACCCGCGCCAACTCGCGACGGAGCTGGCTCACCTCTTCATCTCGAGATCGCCCGTGGCCGACACCCCCCTGCTAGGGCTCCTGACGCAACTCGCGGGACCACCGTCCCAGGACATTGGCCCCGATGCCTAGGTCTGCGGTGATCTGGCTTACCGTCACCCCCGGGGCCTCTAGCATCGCCACCGCTTCACGTTTGTACTCGGCTGAAAATTCCGTCGTGCTTCCATGACACCCCTCCTGGCTCATTATGAGCCGTAACCAGGTGTCCGTAAAAACGGGGCAGAACCCCACCTAGAATCTTCTTGTTTGCACCTCACCGAGCTGTTCCCCTTTCCGCTCAAAAAACGATATCGCAATTGATTCCGGACTGATGTCCAGCCGGGCAAAATTGTCTGTCGAGTGCACAGGGGAAGGATCAACCACGCGATAGGTTTGCTTGGACGTTGCCTTGAGCTTACCCTTGAAGACAAAATCGCTGTCTTCCATGTGCGGATAGGGCCAGAAGAAGGATGAAGAAACCACACTGATCACTTTGAAGGAAGAGTCACTGGAATGCTTGAGTTCGACGCTGAAGGAGCAATGCACATCACCAGATAAGAACACCACCTTGCGAATCTCGTTTTCACGGATAAAATCCAGCACCTCGGTGCGCTCATCTAGAAATCCACACCACTTATCGTCACTATCAGATTCCATATCCGGGAAAAACGGAACAGATGTCACAACCAGCTTTACCCTTCCTGAACCGTCGTTGAGCCAGGTTAATAGTGCCTCCATTTGACGGCGGCTGATCATTCTCCTTTTTTTCGGATTCTCGCTCCATCGCCGCTCTGTGCGGGTATCCATCACAAAGCAATCGCAACACCCATCCTGGAACGTGTACCAAAAGCGATCCAAGGTTCCTGTTAAGCGATCACTCTCATCGAGAGAAAACAGAGGACTATGGCTGCACTGATACACCTGATACGCATGGATCGCCGAGGGATAGAGGGTGAGCCAGTCTTTCTCGGTCGCCTTGTTCGGCCAGTTATCCTCAATCTCGTGATCGTCTAAGATCATATAGGTGGGAACCCGGCTCATGAGATCACGGATATGCTTCTGCCCAAAAACCGCTTGATATCTAGTGAAGTATTCATCCGTAGCATCATCGGGCGACACAAAGTTGAGATCATCCGCGTAGATCTGATCGCCGGCCATGATCACTGCATGGATCTGAGAGGTACCCGAACTGTGCTGATCTAGAATGCTACGGAAGACCTTGTCGCCGCGCTCGTCAAAGAACGCCCCGCCAAACAAGCGCAACAAATATCGACAGGAGCCAAAGGCGTAAGAGCGAGGCTGCTCGGAATTAATACTGCCTGTGCGGAATGTAAGAGCCGGGAGTTGCACATCGGTCCAATCGAGGCCCTGGGTAGCATCTAAATTTGCAAGCTCCGTTTCGGCGAAAAACCAACCAGCTTGGTATTCGTACACCGTATCCGGCTGCAGGCCGGAAAAAACACACACTCCGGTCATATCAAAATAAGGAGGCAGTTTCACAAAAATAGGATCACCAAAGGAGGAATCACCCTGAATGCGCAGACGAACTACTCCAAAACACCGCCCATAGCCGTCGGGAGTTTTCTGAAATTCTCCTCGCAGCCATACTCGCGACTGCCCTCCAGATGCATGCCCCACAATTGGGCCGACAGTTGGCCTTCTGATTTTCATCCTAGATCTCCTTCTAGTACCGCAAAAGGCTCGATCTCTCTGAGCTACGGAGTCTTTTGAGGGCAGGTTATAACAACGTGAGCCTGCCTAATCAATCACTGAATCAGGAAGCAGGACAAGCTGCTGGAGCCTCAGACTACCTGAGCTGTGATTGCCCCCACTTCCCCGAAACAAATACCAGCAGGATTAGAACCGGGCTTCAATGAACCTCAATAGCCTTAGTCTTTTTCTCATCCCCTTCTCCATCCATGCACCCACAGCCCGTCAGTGCTAACCGTTCATCCAATTAGCTTTTCAACCCCTGCTGATTGACGATCATCATCGTGCGCCCGTCCATCCTGATGAGCCCTTCGTCACGGAACTGGCCGAAAGTGGCGCTCACAGTTTCGCGGCTGCACTCGATCAGGGAGAAGATAAAGACCCCGTGAGTCATTCCAAAGCCTGACGGTACGGCAAAGCTCCGCCGCTCGTCTTACGCCGCTCGCCGTTTTGACGGACGCCCACTCGAACGAGATTTCTGCTCCTGCAACACTTCGGCACGGAACTTCAACCCCAACGCGCCCATCACCTTCAGCACCGTATCGAATCCAGGGCTTCTGTCGCCGGAGAGCGCCTTGTACAGGCTTTCACGCGAGAGG
>JBEBHO010000039.1:0-5541 GCA_040081095.1 Nitrospira sp. | reverse complement strand
TCGACACACCATCGGAAATCCCTGTCTGAATAGACACGGGCACCAGCTCGCCTGACTCATCCTGCTTCCAGACTTTGCGCGTAAGATTTCCGGATTCCGTAGAACCTGACGGTACGCGGCTGGCTGCCGGCCGCCCCTCAGCCTTGGCCGGCTTGCCTTCACCGGATCCGCCTTCCGCACGCTCGCTCTTGGGAGGCGTAAAGCGCAACGCCGCGTTCGGCACCTTGAGAACCTGTTCTTTCTGCGCCACTACGATCGCCACATTCGCCGTCATCCCCGGCTTGAGCCGCAAATCCTGATTGTCCACTGCCACCACCACGTTGTAGGTGATGACGTTCTGTACATTGATCGGCGCCAGCCGCACCTGGCGGATCGTGCCGGAAAACCGCACACCGGGATAGGCATCCACCGTAAACGTTGCGTCTTTCCCCTCCGTCATCCCGCCGATATCAGATTCGCTCACGTTGGTATCCACCTGCATCTTCGTCAGGTCGAGCGCGATCAAAAACAAGTTCGGCGTGGCAAAACTGGCAGCAACAGTCTGGCCGACTTCAATATTTCTGGCCACCACAATGCCATCAACCGGCGAACGGATGGTGGTGTACTTCAGCTCCAGATCGGCCGAGTTCAACGCCGCTTCAGCCTGTCTGACTTGCGCCTCGGCCACATGCACCTGCGCTTCCGCCCCCTGCGCGTTGGTCACGGCCACATCGACATCGTTCTGCGAGACAAAGTTCTGATCGATCAGAGAGCGAACCCGATCAAGCTCCCGTTTCCGCTGCGCGGCATCGGTCTTGGCCCGAGCCACATTCGCTCTCGCCATTTCCAGATTGCTGGCGGCCTGATCGCGCCGGGCTCTAAACGGCTCCGGGTCGATCACAGCTACGACATCGCCGGCCTTCACCCGCGAATTGAAGTCCGCATGGAGACTCTTGATCATCCCGGAGACTTGCGACCCGACCTGCACGGACACCACCGGGTTGATGGTCCCCGTCGCGCTCACAATAGAGACGACGGAACCTCGCTCGACTGCCGCGGTGCGATAGCGCACCGGCGCCTTGCGCTCCCCGGTAAAGAACACATAGCCACCAATGGCGAGCCCGAGCCCCACAACCGTCAGAATGATTCCGATACGCCGCATGCCAATAATCCTCTCCTACTGCGGGAAGAGTGCCATCTTACCAGGAAAAACGCCGGGGAATCATCACTGGGAGGAAATGGCCCAGAAGCGGCAAAGGCCGCTCTCCCGCTGCTGGGAGAACGGCCTTTGCTGTGACAGCTGTCATGCCCGATCGATTACGGGCTGACGGAAATCCGGTCCTTGATCATGTCGAAGGTTTCCTTCGGCACCACGTTCTTGGCCACCAGCTCGCCTTTCACACGATAGGGACGATTCGTCACGATCCGGTCCGCTTCGTCCTTTTTCAATCCCAGGAACAACACCATGTCGCTCGCAGAGGCTTTGTTGACGTTCATCGCTGCAGATGCCGTAGCAGGTGCAACAGCCGTTGCTGTGGCGCCTGGGAGCGGGGGCAAACTCGTTGGGGTCAACGCCCCGGTCACTGAGCGTGAACGATCCTTCAACTCCTTCTGATAGCGGGCGACCAACGACTTCAGCGTTTCGTTGTGCCGCTTCACATCTTCATATTCGGCCCGTACGTTCCGATTCTGCGACGACAAGGCCTTCAGCTTGTCTTCCAATTCCTTCGTGCGCGTATCGATCGAGCCGCGCTCTTTATCCCGGCCATGCTCAATGCGCTGCAGTTCGTCACGCGACGCTTGAGCCTCGCCGCCGAACTTCACATTCAACTCCTTCAGCGTCTTCACCTGCTGTTCCATCGCGTTCTTCTGCTGGCGCGTCTTTTCCAGTTCCATCTTCGCGCTATCCGCCTCCGCCAGCGCATCCTGATATTTCTTGTTCGACACCACGCAACCGCTGGTCATCATGGCCATGACCACGAGCACTGACAAGATCCACTCACGTCTCATACGAACCTCCCCGTTACAATGACCGCGTATTAGTGAGATCAACTGACGCGTTGCCCTCAGAGCACCACCCCTATCGTCCAGATGCGCCACACTCTTTCAATTTGTGTGTATGCCAAGAGCCCTTCTTTGTCAACTTATTTGCTGCTGTTATTCTGAAGCCTGACGATTCCGACACGCCCCGCAGGAAGCGTCAGTACACTTGACGATAGCCGATAGCTCTGTGATGATCGCGAAAACACGCACTCTCCACTACGGCACGTTTCGACACAGGAACATTATGACTGAATGGGGCCCCGCGCTCGCGGTTATCCTTGGCATCGTGGAAGGTCTGACGGAATTCCTTCCGGTCTCTTCGACCGGACATCTGATTCTCGTGGGCCATGCACTGGGATTCACCGGGGATGCTGCAGCCAATGCGGAAATTTCGATTCAACTCGGCGCCATTCTCGCCGTCATTGTCTTTGAGCGGGAGAAAATCCGCCGCCTGCTCACCGGCGCATGGCAGGAGCAAGCGGCACTACAGACCTTGCGCGACAGCGGCCAGCACGTCACATGGAGCGAGCTGATCGGAGCCTCCATGAAAGCGCACCCGCACCTCTGGTTTGTGGTCGGACTGGGACTCGCGTTCCTTCCCGCTGCAAGCGTCGGCTTTCTCGCTCACGGGTGGATCAAATCCGTGCTCTTTACTCCGCAGACCGTTGCCGCCACTTCAATCCTTGGCGGGATCATCATCCTGATCGTCGAAGCCCGGCAGCCACGAGTCCACACGACTCAGCTCGACCGTGTGTCGATCAAGTCCGCC
Source organism: Nitrospira sp. (assembly GCA_040081095.1). GTDB lineage: Bacteria > Nitrospirota > Nitrospiria > Nitrospirales > Nitrospiraceae > Nitrospira_D. The sequence continues at coordinate 2,750 of JBEBHO010000039.1, read as the reverse complement.
TTCTGGATCGGCGTGGCGCAATGCGCCTCGCTGATTCCCGGCATGTCCCGATCCGGCTCAACGATCATCGGGGGCCTCCTTGCCGGGCTCGACCGCAAAGTCGCGACAGAATATTCGTTCTTCCTCGCCTTACCCACCATCATCGCCGCCACCGCCTATCAAATGTTGAAGGCGAAAGCGACGTTCAACCAGGCAGACTATATGGCGCTCGGCATTGGAATGCTCGTCTCATTCCTCGTTGCCTGGGCCGTCATCGCGGCCTTCCTGACCTACGTGCAACGGCACACCTTACGGGTCTTCGCCTATTATCGAATCGCCCTCGGCATCCTCGTGCTCATGGTTGTGCGGTAGGACGGCGTTACGACGACGGCAGCGGAGACTGTTCACTAGACTTACGGAGCGGGAGTGTGGGCTGAAGGGTGCTCAGAGGCGACGGGCGGGACATCCTGCTTTTCAAACATGAAGTGGATGATCAGAAACACCACACCGACCGTAATCGCGGAATCCGCCACGTTGAATGCCGGCCAGTGGTAGTTATCGATATAGACATCGAGAAAATCGATGACCTCGCCGAACCGTAAGCGGTCGATGAGATTCCCGACCGCGCCGCCAAGAATCGCCGACACGCTTAACCGCCCCATCCATTCTCGCTCGGGCATGCGATAGAGAATTGTGCCCAGCAAGACCAGCGCAAAAATCGAGGTCAGACCAAAAAACACCATCCGGAATGCGTCGCTGCTCCCGGCCAGCAGGCCGAATGCGGCGCCCGGATTGCGGATGTAGGTGAAGCTGAACAGATTGGGAATAATCGGAATGGATTCATGCAAGCGCATCGTCTGCATGACATGCAGCTTCGACAGCTGATCGGTCACGATCACCGTTCCCGTCAACGACGCCAACGCCAGATTGCGGAGCAGTGATCCCTTCAACGAATCGCCTCCAGGCACCGGTCGCAGAGCGTCGGATGCTCGGCGGACAAGCCTACGGAGCTCCTATAATTCCAACATCTTTCGCACTTATTTCCCTGAGCTTTTTCAACCGTAACAGCGAAATCTGGGTTCAAGGGAAGATTGTTGACCTGACGGAGCTCTACATCAGAGACAATAAAAATCGCAGCTAAATCTTGTGCGTGCCGCTTTAGCTGCTCATATCGATCAGGGTTCGCCTGGATCACAACTCGTGCTTCAAGAGCTGAACCGATTTGCTTCTCTCGACGAGCCTCTTCCAGCCGGGCTAACACCCCTTCCCGAACCTGCAACAATTTTTCCCAGCGACTGCCTAGGTCATTATCTGCCCATACCGGATCGACTTCGGGGAACGACGCCAGATGCACGCTCTTAGTCTCCATGCCGCCAGGCATCTGCGCCGAAAGGACCTGCCAAATCTCTTCCGCTGTAAAGCTCAGTACTGGAGCCATTAATTTAGTCATCGCCACAACGATGTCGTACAAAACGGTCTGCGAACTACGTCGGACTGGAGAATCTGGTTTGAACGTATAGAGCCGGTCTTTCAGAATATCGAGATAGACGGAACTCAGATCCACTGAGCAAAAATTGTTGAGCGCATGGAAGATTGTATGAAACTCAAAGTCGTCATAGGACTTCCTCACCCGTGGGATCAGCTCGCTCAGCCGATGCAGGGCCCACCGGTCCAACTCAGGCAACTGCTCGTAGGGGATGCGGTCTTTCTCCGGATCGAAGTCATACAGATTGCTCAGCAGAAACCGGCAGGTATTTCGGATCTTCCGATAGGCCTCAATGAGATGGGTCAGGATTTCAGGTGAGATTCTGAGATCGTCACGATAGTCCTGCGCCGACACCCACAGACGCAGAATCTCTGCGCCTGACTGCTTGATCACATCCTGCGGCGCGACCACGTTCCCCGCCGACTTGGACATCTTCTTGCCCTGCCCATCGAGGACAAATCCGTGGGTCAGCACGGCCTTGTATGGCGCGCGTCGATCTGTGGTCACGCCGGCCAATAACGCGCTATGGAACCACCCCCGGTGCTGATCGGACCCTTCGAGATAGAGATCTGCCGGCCACCACTTTCTGGGCTTGAGCACAGCAGCAAAGCTCACGCCGGACTCGAACCAGACATCCAGAATATCCCGCTCTTTTTCAAATATTGTCCCGCCGCACTTGGCACAGGCGGTCCCGGCCGGCAGCAACTCGGCGGCCGATCGCTCAAACCAGATGTCCGCGCCCTTGGATTCCATCAGACCGGCAATGTGATCGATGATGTTCGGATCGGCCACGACATGGCGGCAAGCCACACACGTGAAGCCGGGGATCGGTACGCCCCACACCCGCTGGCGTGAGAGACACCAGTCCGGCCGGTTCTGGATCATGCCGTTGATCCGATCGCGGCCATAGGCCGGGATCCACTTCACCCGCTCGATCTCCGCTAAGGCTTCCTCGCGCAGATCGTTCGTCTCCATCGACACGAACCACTGTTCCGTTGCACGAAAGATCACCGGGCTCTTGCAGCGCCAGCAATGCGGATAGGAGTGATTGAGCGAACCATGGCCTAGCAGTCGCCCGTTGGCCTGTAAGAATTCCACAATTTTCGGGTTGGCCTTGAACACATGCTGCCCGGCGTATTCCTTGACGACATCCGTGAAGCGTCCACCGTTGTCGACCGGCGCCAGGATCTCCAGCTTCTCACCGACCGACGCGCTCGCGTTATGGTTCAGGACCAGGATGTAGTCTTCCATCCCGTGGCCAGGCGCGATATGCACGCAGCCGGTT
>JBEBHO010000228.1:0-5567 GCA_040081095.1 Nitrospira sp. | reverse complement strand
ATTCGGCATGACGAAGATGCTGGCCGGGAATCAAGGTTCCCTCTCTCTGGCATTGACGAATGGGCGGCGAGTGAAAGATTTGGTTGAGCTTCTTGATGGTGGGTATCCGCAGATCGGGGAGTTGATTCATAAGAAGAAAGTCCTGGTGTCGGTCAATCAGGAGATTGCCCACGAGGAGACTGAAATCAAAGACGGCGACGAAATCGCGTTGTTGCCACCATTTGCTGGAGGAGCACCTGTGGACGGCCAGCTGGATGATGCCCAATTAGTTCGGGTGCAGCGGGAGAATTTCTCCATCGATCAGGAACTCGAGCGGGTGAAGCGTCGGTCGAAGCGGATCGGCGGGATCGCGACGTTTCTGGGGATCGCCCGGGATCGGTCCAAAGGGCGGGATGTCGACAGCATCACCTTCGAACATTACGCAGGGATGGCGGAGAAGAAGTTGCGCGAGATCCGTGAGCGGGCGCTCAAGGATTTCGACATTCTGGAGCTGTTGATCATCCACCGGTACGGAGAGATTACGATCGGTGAGAATATCGTGTTGATCATCGCCGGTGCCGAGCATCGGGCGGAAGCGTTCCAGGCTTGCAAGTGGGCCATCGATGAGCTGAAGCAGATTACTCCCATCTGGAAGCTCGAACACACGCCTGAGGGTGAGGTGTGGGTGGAAGAGCATCCGTAGTCTCTCGTGCGTAACGGGCGATGAGTAACACACATGTCGCAGTTGCCTGACAGTTTCGCTCCTTCCAAAGTGGTTGATGCCCATGGTCGCCCGCTGGGCAGTTTGCGGCTCTCCGTCACGGATCGCTGCAATCTTCGCTGCCAGTACTGTATGCCCGAAGAAGACTATGTCTGGTTGCCGCGCGAAGACGTCCTGAGCTTCGAGGAGATGGCGACGCTGACCGGCTATTTTGCCGACCTTGGCGTCGATAAGGTCAGGCTGACCGGCGGTGAGCCGTTGTTGCGTCGTGATCTATCCCGTCTCGTCCGTCTTCTGCTCCAAGACCGGCGGATTGCTGAGATTGCGCTGACGACGAACGGGATTCTACTCGCGGACAATGCGCAGGAGTTGTATGAGGCCGGACTGCATCGTGTGACGGTCAGTTTGGATACGCTTCGTCCCGAACGGTTCCGTCAACTGACGCGACGGGATGAGTTTGCCCGCGTCATCGAAGGGATTGAATCGGTCGGGCGAGCGGGGTTCACGGGCCTCAAGCTTGATACGGTCGCTATTCGCGGATTCAACGATGACGAATTGGTGGCGCTGATCGAGTTTGCGAAACACTATCGGGCCGAACTGCGATTCATCGAATATATGGATGTCGGCGGGGCCAATGATTGGGACATGGCGAAAGTCCTGTCACAAGCAGCCATCCTTGAAACATTGACTCAGCACTATGGTCCGATTGTTCCCGTGCCGGGGCGTGGTACCGCGCCGGCCCAGCGGTTCCTGTTGCCTGACGGAACCACCTTCGGCATTATCGCGTCGACCACGCAGCCATTCTGTTCGACCTGCGACCGGAGTCGCGTGACCGCCGACGGGATGTGGTATTTGTGTCTCTATGCGTCGAAGGGGACCGATCTGCGGCAGCCGATGCGGGCCGGCGCCAGTCCTGACCGGATGCGCGAGTTGATCGGCGAGGGCTGGCAGGCCCGGCGCGATCGGGGTGCAGAATCACGCAAGGCTTTGGAGGAGGTCGGGTTGCGCAACGGCAAGCTGATAGGGATCGATCAACTCCGAGGCGATCCTCACCTGGAAATGCATGCTCGTGGCGGGTGATCTTCAGCCCGTACAACCGATGTTCGTGTCCCACCCCGGTAAGGGGCCTCATGTTTGAATCCAATCTTCTCACCTTTCTCACGGTCGGATTTCTCCTCGGGCTACGCCATGCCCTCGACGCTGATCATTTAGCCGCGGTTTCAACGGTACTTGCTGAACGTCCCTCCATGCGGGCCTCCGGCCTGGTCGGCCTTTGGTGGGGAGTGGGGCATACCCTGACATTGATGATGGTCGGTGCTGTGGTGTTGGTGTCGGGGATTCATATTCCGGAACCGTTTGCCCTGTTCGCTGAAAGTGGCGTGGGTCTCCTGCTCGTCGTGCTCGGGGGCACGCTGGCCTTCAAACTGTTCCGTGAGCGCTGGCATCTGCATCGTCACGTCCATGACGGCGAGCCGCATGTGCATTTGCACAGCCATCGCCGGCGTGAGGATCATGCCCATCCGCATTGGGCCAGGCAGTCGCTCCGGCCTCTCTTGATCGGGATGGCCCACGGTGTGGCCGGGTCCGCAGCCTTGATGCTGGTAATCGTCTCGAATACCAGCGGCATCGGCCAGGGATTGCTCTACATCGCGGTGTTCGGTCTCGGTTCGATCGGCGGCATGCTGATGGTCGGACTGACGCTGAGTGTGCCGGTCATCTATTCACAGGCTATCGGGCAGCGGACGTTTTTCGCGGTGCAAGGAGCTGCGAGCCTGGGGAGTGTCGGGCTTGGATTATGGATGCTCTATCGATTGGTTCTCTCTCCGGACGGTCTCTAGCTCCTCTTCCTCTCGACGTGTCTTCCGTGTAATTGGGCGTGCGTCATTTTGATGGCTATGCTATTCTTCGGTGCCCTGCGATGGGCTTGTGGCGCGCGTGCTCGATCGTGATTGTTTGAGCGAAGAGGATACGACTATGGCCTGGTTTAAAAAGCAGAAAACGACCGGCTCTGAAGTGCCGCCGAGGTCCAAAGGCGCCGAGGGGATGTGGCTCAAGTGTAACCACTGCCGGGAGATCGTCTATCGCAAGGAAGTCGATCGCAATAACAAGGTGTGCCCGAAGTGCGATTATCATTTTCCAATCTCTGTGATGGAACGAATCGCGTTGCTCGTCGACCTTGGGACATTCAAGGAGTGGGACGCGGAGTTGGAAGCCAAGGATCCTCTGAATTTTCACGATACGAAATCCTACAGAGACCGGGTCAAGGCGCAGCAGGAAAAGACCGGGCGCAAGGATGCGTTGATGATCGGCGAGGGGTTGGTCGAGGGGCAGTCGGTCGTCTTCTGCGTGTTCGACTTCAGCTTTATGGGCGGGAGCATGGGATCGGTCGTCGGCGAAAAGTTTTGTCGGGCGGTCGATCGGGCGCTGGAGAAGAAGCGTCCCGTGGTGTTGGTGACGGCCTCGGGCGGTGCGCGCATGCAGGAGGGCATTCTCTCGCTGATGCAGATGGCGAAAACGTCGACCGCCGTGGCGAAGCTCGGCGAAGCCAAGTTGCCGTTTATTTCCATTCTGGCCGATCCGACCTTCGGAGGCGTGACGGCCAGCATTGCCATGCTGGGCGATGTCATCATTGCGGAGCCGAAAGCTCTCATCGGATTTGCCGGTCCCCGCGTGATCGAGCAGACGATCAAACAGCAGCTACCGGATCAGTTCCAGCGCGCCGAGTTTCTCCTTGAGCATGGGATGATCGACATGATTGTCGAGCGCAAACAGTTGAAAGAAACCCTCAGTACCCTCGTCGCGCATTTCTAGTGCAGTGCATCCTGCCTGGCCCAGTTCATGACCTATTCATCAGCCATTGAGTATCTCTACGGACTCCAGAAACATGGAATCAAGCTGGGGCTTGAGACCATGCGAACGGTCTTGGGCCGGCTCGGCAATCCCGAACGGCGATTCAAGAGTCTGCACATCGGCGGGACCAACGGCAAAGGATCGACCGCTGCCATGACGGCGGCCATGCTGCAGGCCGCCGGCTATCGTGTGGGGTTGTACACGTCACCGCATCTCGTCGATTTTCGGGAACGCGTCCGCGTCAACCAGGTCATGATCGGTGAGGAACAGGTGGCGGAGCTGACGCAGCGGCTCCGGGAGAATCTGCCATCCGGTCTGATCCCGACGTTCTTCGAGCTCACGACGGCGATGGCGTTTCTCCATTTCGCCGAGTCCGGAGTCGATGTGGCCGTGTTGGAAGTCGGGATGGGCGGGCGGTTCGACGCGACGAATGTGGTGGAGCCGGAAGCGAGCGCGATTATCACGATCGGGCTGGATCATCAGGAGTTTCTTGGGGCAACCGAAGCGGCCATCGGATTCGAGAAGGCCGGGATCATCAAGCCCGGCGTTCCGGTCGTCGTGGGCCGTATCGATGGGCCGGCGTGGGATGTGATTCGTCAGACGGCGGCGGATCGCGGGGCCCCGCTCCTGCGACTGGGGCAGGATTTTCTTACCGTCGGTGAGGGGCCTGAAGGGTTTTCCTATCGCGGGCGCTCCAAGCGTTTCGACGGACTGAGTTGTTCGCTTGCGGGACGCCATCAGTTGGATAACGCGGCTTGCGCGATTGCGTTGCTTGAAGCGGCCGAGGGCCACGGGATATCGGTGGATGAGGCGTCGGTGCGCCTGGGGGTGGGATCGGTGCCGTGGGAAGGGCGGTTGGAAGTAGTAGAGCGGGGTCCTGACCTGTTGCTTGACGGCGCCCACAATCCGGCTGCGGCGCTCGTCTTGGCGGACTATCTGCGGGAGTGGCGTGCGCCACGGCCAGAGGCTCGGGTAATTCTCGTCCTGGGCATGATGCGCGACAAAGATCACAGCCGTTTTGTCGAGCCGTTGCACCGGCTGGTCTCTGAAGTAGTGTTGACGCAGGTGGATATGGCCCGCTCGGCTTCGGTACAGGAACTGCGGGAGACGGTCGGATCCTGGTTTTCCCAGTGCCATGTCGCCCCGGCCGCGGCTGAGGCGTTGGCGCTGGCCAAAGCACGGGCGACCGCGCAGGATCTCATCTGTGTGACTGGATCGCTTATGCTGGTGGGCGAAGTGAAAGCATTGGTCCGTGGCTGCGGCTTGTCTCCGCTCAGGGGTTAGCATGGTGAGTGGACGGTCATGGACAGCGGATAAGCTTTGTGCTCTTGTGGCCGTCCTTCTTCTCTGTCTTCCCTGTCTCGTCTGGGCCAAATCCAAGTCGGTGGCTCCGGGCACCTCGGCCTCCGGCTCTCCTCCCCTCGATGTGACGGCCAATCGAATCGACTATCGTCAGGACCAGGATGTGTATGAGGCGGATGGGTCCGTCGTGATCCAGCAGGGCGCCATGCGCCTGACGGCCGACCATGTCACGATTGAGGCGCTCTCCGGCGTCGTTCACGCATCGGGCCATGTGCATCTGACTGATCCGCAGGCCGACGTGACGACTGAGCGGATGGACTTCAATGTGAATACCGAGGCCGGCGTCATCACTCATGGACAGCTCTATGTTCCCCAGTCCAATACGCTGGTGAATGGGCGGTTGCTCCAACGGTTCTCTGAATATCACTATCGTGTGAAAGACGGGGCGTTCACCAATTGCGATGCGCAGGACGGGGAGGTGCCGGCCTGGCGTTTCAAGTTTGAGGATATGGATCTGAATGTCGGAGACACGCTGGCCTTGAAGGGTGCGTGGCTGTGCGTCGCAGATGTGCCGGTCGTGCCGATTCCCACAATCACGTATCCGCTGTCGAATCGCCGGAGTGGATTTCTGGTTCCGCAGGTGGGATTCGACAATCGATTTGGGATGCATCTCCAGGACAGTTTTTACTGGGCGATCAATCCGAGTCAGGACTTG
>JBEBHO010000178.1:0-5573 GCA_040081095.1 Nitrospira sp. | reverse complement strand
ATCGACCTGGAACATCTTCGCCGATTTCCATTCGAGCGCATGGCGCCCGCTGAAACGATGACCACCGGGAAACCGTTGTTGATTACCGGCCACAACCATGAACGGTTCCCGGAACGTGGATATATCGAATCCATCGGCATTCTGTCCTGCATCCTCTGTCCCCTCATCGTACGAGGCGCCCCCTATGGGTTCCTGGCCATCGGCAGCAAACGACGCAACGCCTTTTCCGAGCGGGACCTCGCCTTCGCCGAGCAGATCGGATTTCACCTGTCGCAGGCCATCGCCAACCTCTCGGCCTATGAAGAAATCCGCGCGCTGAAGGAACAGCTCGAACAAGAAAACGTCTACCTGCGCGATGAGATGAAGGCCTCGGCCGACTTCAAGACCCTGGTCGGCGAAAGCCCCGCCCTGCAGAAAACGCTGAAGGCCATCGAGAAAGTCGCGCCGACCGACTCAACCGTGCTCATCACGGGAGAAACAGGCACGGGCAAAGAACTCGTCGCGCAAGCCATCCATCATCTCTCGCCCAGAAAAGACCACGCCCTGATCACGGTGAACTGCGCCGCGCTGCCGCCGACGCTGATTGAGTCCGAACTCTTCGGCCATGAGAAGGGCGCCTTTACGAACGCCACCGCGCGCAAGATCGGCCGCTTCGAACTCGCGAACGGCGGCACGATCTTCCTGGACGAAATCGGGGAACTCCCGATCGATCTTCAGGCGAAATTCCTGCGGGTGCTTGAAGCACAGGAGCTAGAGCGAGTCGGCGGAACGCAGCCCATCAAGCTGAATGTCCGCGTACTCGCAGCTACCAACGTGAATATTGAGCAGGCGGCCAAGCAGGGGCTCTTCCGATCCGATCTCTTCTACCGGCTCAACGTGTTCCCGATTCGGATCCCCCCGCTCCGTGACCGCCGCGACGATATCCCGATGCTCGCCCGCCACTTTGTGAAGAAATTCAGTGAGCGCCACCGCAAAACCCTCACGCGCATCGGGAGCAACACGCTGAAATCCCTGGTTGCCTACGACTGGCCCGGCAATGTGCGCGAGCTCGAGCATGTGATCGAACGAGCGGTGATCGTCAGTCAGGGTCCGGTCCTGGTCATCGATGATCTGGATCCGACAACAAAAAATGCCGACGGGAAGGAAGCCCCGCTTACACTGGCGGACGCAGAGCGCACCCACATCGTCCAGGTTCTGAGCCAAACAAACTGGGTCCTGGCCGGTACGCAGGGCGCAGCAACCCGCCTCGGAATGAAGCGGTCGACGCTGCAACACCGGATGAAGAAACTCGGCATCAGTCGCCCCCCGCGCCGCAAAAAATAATGTGCCCACATATCGGCATCTACCCCCTTGCTCTGCCAACCCATCGGCAGACTTCACTGTGAGTCATTGACGACTCGCTCAGATCACATTGGCAGTTCTTCCCATTTCATTACGGACTTGCGGGGCCACCAGTCCCGCTCTCATCGACGTGGCACTGTCCCTGCTCTATGTCTCGGCATGAATCAGCACAACCCACTGACTCCAGAGCATCTCAGCCAAACCATCGAAGCGTACTTTGCCGAGCGACAGGCAGAACTCCTCCCTTCCGGCGAACAGACCAAAGACGGAACGCGGCTCTCCTGGTGCGGCGATGTGCTGGAATATCTGACCGATGGACTAGCTGAGCGACTGGCAACGCGCGGCGTGACGTTTAGTAAAGCCTTCCCGGGACCGTTCCGGCTGATGGACGAAGACCAGCTGACCGACGGCCAACATATTCGCCGGTTCTGGACGATGGCGCTGGACCATGGCTGCCCTATCGCTCGTCTCTGCACATATTTTTTTCATCGCCATGATCAGGTGACGCTGCCGCAACCGCCCCGGGTCATCGCATATCCCCCCGATCATCCGGTGCCTGATACGGAGGAACCGGCGTGAACTACGTGGCGCTCAAAATGCTGTTCGGCGATCGCGCCAAATACCTCATGCTGCTCTGCGGCTTGACCTTCGCCGTGATGCTCATTGTCCAACAGGGTTCGATTTTCTGGGGTCTCATGATCTGGTCTCAATCCAGCGTCAGCAATCTCAACGTGCCGATCTGGGTCACGGATCCTGGCATCGCGCAAGTCGATGAAGTGAAACCGATCGCCGATACCGCCGTGGACCGTGTGCGCAGCGTGCCTGGGGTGGAATGGGCCGTGCCACTCTATAAAGGATTGTTACGCGCGCGCCTCTCCAACGGGGACTACCATCAGATCACGCTCACCGGATTGGAATCCTCGACCCTCATCGGCCGTCCTGCCGAGGTCCTGGAAGGCCGGTTCGAAGATGTGTTGCAGCCTGACGCCGTCGTGCTGGACCAATGGGCGGTGGAACGAATGGGCGGACCTTCGGTCATCAAGATCGGCACGATCTTCGAGTTGAATGACAAGCTGGCCCGCGTCGTCGCGATCGCCAAAACCCAGAAGAGCTTCACGAATATCCCGGTGGTCTACACCACCTACGAACGCGCCATCCGCTACGTGCCCCGTGAACGCCGGACCCTCTCCTATGTGCTCGCCAAAGCGAAGGATGGAGTTCCCGTTGCAGAAGTGACCATGCGTATCCATGAACAGACCGGCCTGGGCGCATTCACCGCCGAAGACTTCGGCTGGAAGACCATCGGCTGGGTGCTCAAGAATACCGGCATCGGCATCAACTTCGGCACAACCATCCTGTTGGGGTTTATTGTCGGCATGGCGATCGCGGGGCAAACGTTTTATTTGTTTACCGTCGAGAACCTCCGGCAATTCGGCGCGCTCAAGGCCATGGGCGCATCGACCTTTACACTGGCCCGGATGATTCTCTTGCAAGCCTTTACCGTGGGGCTCACGGGCTATGGAGTCGGCATCGGCCTCGCGACGGTCTTTGGATTCTTGACGGCCAGGAGCGGCGGATTGCCCTTCATCGAGACGTGGCAACTGCTCCTCCTGGTGCTGGTGGCACTGTTGGCGATCTGCACGTTCTCCGCCTTGATCAGCATTATCAAACTTGCCCGGCTCGAGCCGGCGATTGTCTTTCGGTGAGGATGATGGACCATCCAACGGAACCGCAGACACAACCAGCAGCCGTCAGCCTCCGGGGCATCGTGAAATCCTTTGGCACTGGCGACACCAAAGTGACCGTGCTCAGAGGCATCGATCTCGACATCTACCTGGGCGAGATGCTGTTGCTCGTGGGCGAATCGGGCGGCGGAAAAACCACGCTGCTGTCGGCCATCGCGGGCATCCTCGACATCGATGAAGGCGACATCGATGTGCTGGGCGTGCCGCTGAGCGATCTGCCGGCAGGAAAGCGCACGACGTTTCGAGGCCAGACGATGGGCTTCATCTATCAGCAATTCAACCTGCTACCAGCTTTGACAGCAGCCGAAAATGTGGCGGTGCCGCTCTTGATCCAGAAAATCAGTCGCTCCGAAGCGCTACGCCGGGCGCGAGTCATGCTCGACCGCGTCGGCCTGGGCGACCGGGCAGAGTTTCTGCCGAAGAATCTCTCCGGCGGGCAACAGCAGCGTGTGGCCATCGCGAGGGCCCTGGTCAACGAACCGCGCCTGCTCATCTGTGATGAGCCGACCGCCGCGCTGGATGGACCGAACGGACAGAAGATCATGGAACTCTTGCGCGAGGTGGGACGTGCCCCGGACCGTTGCGTGGTCATTGTCACCCACGACAGCCGCATCTTTCAGTTCGGCGACCGCATCGCCCATCTGACTGATGGACGAATTGTGAGCATCGAATCAACTACCAGAGAGGGCACCGCATGATTATCCTCAAACGCTTCAGCGTCTGGGCCGCCCTGGCCGGGGTCGCCTTCGCGGCCTGGGTGCTGATGGGCGCCAATAAAATCGAGCCGATGCCGACGCCGATTTCAGAACCGCCGCGCTCACCCTATGAACAGACGGTGGCGGCATCGGGCATCATCGAATCCGTGAACGAGAACGTCCGCATCGCGCCACCGGCTGCCGGCCTGATCACCAAGATGTTCGTGGCCGCCGGCGATCAGGTGAAGGAACAGGCCCCGCTCTTCCAACTCGACGACCGGGAGCTTCGCGCCCAACTGCTGATTCGCGAGGCGTCGATTCCTCCGTTGCAAGCCCAGATCGATGAGCAGCGATACCGCATCGGCGATCTCGACACCCAGTTGCGCCGCTTGAAATCCGTCCACGATGAGCGCGCCGTCAGCGAAGACGACCTCAAACGCACGTGGTATGCCCTTGAGGTGGCGAAACGGACACAACAACGCCTCGAAGCGAATTTGAAACAGGCGATCGCCCAACGCGATGAAGTCACCATCCTCCTTGACCGGTTGACGGTGCGGGCCCCGCGCGAGGGAACGATCTTGCAGGTCAACGTGCGGGCAGGCGAGTACGCCACACCGGGGGCAAGCGAGCCGCTCATGCTGCTCGGCGACACCCAGCGACTCCAGATCCGCGCCGACGTCGACGAGGTGAATGCTCCGATGGTCGCCCCGCAGGCCTCTGGAGTCGCCAGTCTCAAGTCCATGGCCGGGGCCAAGATTCCGCTGACCTTCGTCCGCATCGAGCCCTATGTGGTGCCCAAGAAATCGCTGACCGGCGACAACAGCGAGCGAGTCGATACGCGGGTGCTCCAAATCATCTACCGGTTTGACCGCCCGGCGTTTCCCGTCTATGCCGGCCAACAGGTCGATGTCTTCATTCAACGCCAGCCCGCGAGGGCAGCAGCGCCAGCGTCCCGCCCGGCAGCCGCAGGTCAACAGGAGCCGGCGCCATGACGCGGCCATCGTCTCTGCTCACGCTCGCATTGGCCCTTCTGTCTGTCGCAGGTTGTGTGCAGGGACAGAACTATGCACGTCCGGCTGTCGAGGTTCCCAACAACTGGGCAACACTCGCTGCAACCGATCCGGCACAATTTCCTGCTAATCAACAGCCCGACGCCGAGTGGTGGCGCGCCTTCGGCAATGACGAACTCACCGGCCTCATCGACCGGGCCTTGCAGCAGAATCATGATGTAAAACGCGCCGTCGCCCGCGTGTTGGAAGGCCGGGCGGCCGTCATGTCCGCCTCCGCCGGGCTGTATCCCCAAGTCAATCTGCAGGGCAATTACAGCAGCCTGGCTGTCTCAAAAAATACATTGGCTGGCCTGGGACTCGCGCGTGGAGGCCAGCCGGGCCCGCAAGTCTTCGCCACCCCCGGAAGCACGTTCAACCTCTGGAACGGGTCTATGGATCTTCGCTGGGAGCTTGATTTCTGGGGCCGCATCCGCCGCGGCGAAGAAGCCGCGCTCGCGGAGGTTGGCGCAAATGAACAGGACGCGCGGGCCGTCGCCCTCTCATTGATCAGCGATCTCGGACAGTCCTACTTCCGCATTCGTGAACTCGACGAGCAAATTGAAATCGCCACCAGAACCGTGGCGGTTCGGCAGGAGTCACTCGACATCGTCCAGAAACGGGCATCGGTCGGCCTCGCCTCCGATCTGGATGTGGCCAGAACCGACGTCCTGGTCGCAGAAGCTGCCGGGTTAATCCCAGACCTCACCAGAAGCCGCGCGCTGGAACTGCATCGGCTCGAAGTA
>JBEBHO010000335.1:0-20206 GCA_040081095.1 Nitrospira sp. | reverse complement strand
CGATGCTGGGCTATTCACCAGCCGAACTTCGCACCATGACCGTCCACGACCTGAATCCTGATTTTCAGGCTGACCAGTGGCCGGCATTCTGGGCCGAATCTCGACGCTGCAAGTCGATGACGTTCGAGTCATGCCATCGCGCGAAACAAGGACAGCTGATTCCCATTGAGCTACAAGTCAATTATCTCGCCCACGATGGGCAGGAGTTCCACTGTGCGTTTGTCCGAAACATCACGGAACGGAAGCAGGTGGAGCAGACCCTTGCAGAACGCACCCGCCTGGCGGAGTTTGTGGCAGACCTCAGCCTCGTCATCAACCAGGACCAATCAGTAGTAGCGCTGTTGGATCGCTGCATCGCCAAAACGATCCAGCACCTGAATATCCCTTTCGTCCGCGTCTGGACGATCGAACCCAGCGACGCCTGCGGACGCTGTGAGAACATAGACCACTGTACCGACCAGACACCCTGTCCATCCCTGCATCTCCACAATAGCCTCTCGACCAAACTCCAAGGGGAATTTCCCCCGGCACTACAGGGGGCTGTGAAGCTCGGCCGAATCGCGCAAGAATTGGATACCATCTGGACAAATGATGTCCTACACGACGACCGGCTCCCCGACAAGCAATGGATGCAGGAAAACGGATTATGCTCGTTTGCCGGCATTCCCCTGATCGTCGAAAACCGGGTTTTTGGAATTTTGGGGATCTTCAGCACAACGCCGCTTTCCAAACCGACCATCAGCGCGCTGGAATCGGTGTCCCACGGCATGGCTGCCGCCATCGCCAGAAAACTCATGGCCGAGGATTTGCGCCGGTCGAAAGCCCAGCTGTCTGACATCATGGAGAACCATCCCGCCGTGGTGTATACGAGGCACGTCGGAGACGAATGGCCATTCACCTTTGTCACACCCAATATCTTTGGGTTGCTCGGATACACCAGCATCGACCTCATCAGCGACACCGGTCTCTGGGATAGCCTGATGCATCCGGATGACCTCGCAACACTGATGGCGGAGGCCCTTCCGGAATTCTTGCGAAAAGGAACGCACACGTTTGTGGTACGGCTCCGCCATCGAGACGGACAATACCACTGGATCGAAAACCAGGCCCGGCTCACACATCTGGGAAACGGGCCCTTGCTCATGGTCGGCACCATGACCGACGTTACCGAGCGCATGCGGGCCGCAGAGTCGTTACGAGAAAGTGAGGCCCGGAATCGATCCATCCTCGACAGCGCATTGGATGCCGTCGTCTCGATCAATGCGCATGGCCATATTATTGGCTGGAATCCAGAAGCAGAACTCATGTTTGGTTATTCTGCTCAGGAAGTGCTGGGTCTTCCATTGGACGAAACCATTATTCCGGCTCGATACCGCCAAGCTCATGCGCACGGCATGAGCCGCCTGTTGCAGAGTGCTGACGGACCAGCCGTAAGGCGCCGCTTCGAATTCTTCGCCCTGCATCGGGACCGGCATGAATTCCCGGTCGAGTTTGCGATTGCATCGGTGCAGATCAACGGGCAGCCGACATTCAGTGCGTTTATTCGCGACATTACCGAACGCACGCGGGCGGAAACCGCGCTGCGGGAAAGTGAAGAGCGCTATCGCACGTTGATCGAGCTCTCGCCCTC
Organism: Nitrospira sp.; assembly: GCA_040081095.1. Taxonomy (GTDB): domain Bacteria; phylum Nitrospirota; class Nitrospiria; order Nitrospirales; family Nitrospiraceae; genus Nitrospira_D. The sequence goes on along the minus strand of JBEBHO010000335.1, from coordinate 18,576 downwards.
CGGCGTCTTTGTGTTCTCGGAGGGACGCATCGTCTATGTCAACTCCATGACCGTCACGCTGCTGGGCGCCGCAGGGCCGGGCGACATTCTCGATCGATCTCCCTTTGACTTCATTCACCCCGACTATCATGAAGATGTCACCACCAACCTCCGCCGAGTGCTGGCCGGCGAAGCCACCGTGCATCGGGCGGAACGGGTCTATGTAAAAATGGACGGCACCTCAATCTACGTCCAGGTTGAAGCCGTGCGCATTACGTGGAACGGCCTGCCTGCCATTCAAGGGTTCTTCTCCGACATCACCGAACGCAAGCAGGCGGAGGCCGCGTTACAAACTTCGGAGGAAAAGCTCCGGCAAGCCCTCCAGGCGTCCAACACAGGGCTGTGGGACTGGAATACAGAAACCAACGACGTCTCGCTCTCCAGAGAATGGAAGCGCCAACTCGGCTATGAACCAGCAGAGATACCGGACGCCTTCGAGTCCTGGCAGGCTCACCTGCATCCTGATGACCATGACCAGGCCGTCGCGCATGTGCAAACCTATCTGGCCAATCCCGTTGGCGACTATCAGCAGGAGTTCCGGCTGCGGCATAAGGACGGGACCTACCGATGGATCGAGGCCCGCGCCTCGCTTGTGACAGAGCTAGATGGCCGAAGAGTTCGTCTGCTCGGATCGCACATGGACATCACCGAACGCAAGCGGACCGAAGAGGCGCTTCAGCGGAGCGAGCGACAGCTCCGAACCGTGTTGGATACACTGCCGATCGGCGTCTGGTTCACGGATGAGAAGGGGCACGTGCTCTACGGAAACCCTGTCGGGCAACGCATCTGGGCAGATGCGGCGCGAGTCGGTCTCCCTCAACCGGGAGCTGACACGCTCTGGTGGGAGACGATCGAGAAAGCGGGATCGCCCCATCGGTGGGCCGTCGGAATCGTCCTCGCTCGCGGACATGATCTGTCAAACGAAATGTTTGAGATTGAGACGACCGGGGGAGACCGACGAACGATCCGGAACTCCGCCGTACCGGTCAAGGGTGACTCAGGGGAAATTCTGGGCGCCATTGTGCTCAACGAAGACATCACCGACAGGGTCCGCGCGGAGCAGGCGCTGCGCCAGGAGCATGCATTGCTGATGGCCGTCATGGATGCCGCGACCGACATCATTTTCGTCAAAGACATCACAGGACGATACATCCATATGAATCGAGCGGGAGCCCACACGCTCGGAATGGCTGTCGAAGAAGTGATCGGGTGGAACGAGTATGCCTTGTGGCCGTCCGACCTTGCCGCTTCCTGTCAACTCGCCGACCGTCATGTGCTTGAAACCGGTGAGCCTGTCACAGTGGAAGAAACGTCCGTGATCGAAGGCAAACCAACGACCTACCTCACGACCAAAGCCCCTTATCGAGATCCGGAGGGACGGATCATCGGAATTATCGGAGTCGCTCGCGATATCACCGAGCGGAAGTATGCAGAAGAAGCCCTGCGCTCCAGCGAGGAGCGCTTCGCGAAGGCCTTTCGGTCTAGCCCCTCTCCCATCGGCATTACAGAAGTGGAGACCGGGTGCTGCGTTGATGCGAACGACGCCTGTCTTGAGCTGTTTGGGTTCCGACGCGAAGAGGTGATCGAAAAGACCACGTTGTTGCTCGGCATCTGGCCCACTCCAGACGACCGGGCCAAGCTGATTGAACAATTGCAATCCGGCAAGGCCGTGCGCAATGTAGATCTGAATTTCAAGGCGCGTTCAGGAGAAATTCATCATATACTCGTCTCGTCTGATTTTATCACCTTGAATGGCAAACTGTGCCTGATTACGGTGGGCTCCGACATTACCGAACAGAAGCGAGCCGAGAAAGATCTCCTCAAGTCCCATGCCTTTATCCGGCAGATTATCGACACCGACCCGAACTTCATCTTTGCAAAAGATCGCAACGGACGCTTCACGCTCGTCAACAAAGCTGTGGCCGAAGCCTATGGCACCACGGTGGAGAACTTGATCGGAAAAACAGACGCCGACTTCAACAAGAATCCCGAGCAAGTCGCGAACTTCCTCCGCAAAGACCGAGATGTGATTGAGCACCTGCGCGACCAATTCATCCCGGAGGAGTGCATCACCGATGCCACCGGGGCCATCCGGTGGCTACAAACGGTGAAGCGGCCCATCCTTGACGAATCGGGCCAAGCGACGATGGTGCTCGGCGCGGCAACCGACATCACCGAACGCAAGCAGATGGAAGAAGCTCTTCGCCAACGGGAGAGAGACCTTCGTGCCGCCATTGACGAGCGTGAACGCATCAGCCAAGACCTCCATGACGGAATCCTGCAATCGCTCTATGCAGTAGGACTCGGCCTGGAAGCCTGCAAACCCCTCATGACTCACCGGCACTACAAAACAGCCGTCGCCACCATGTCAGAAGCCATCGGACAGTTAAACCATGTGATGAGCGAAGTTCGTAACTTCATTGCCGGGCTGGAATCTCAAGTCCTCCAGGGGAGTACGTTCCCTGCAGCACTACAGGAGATGGTGAATACACTCGCGGCCGCTCATCCCACCCATTGTACGGTCAGCGTCGACGAACCTGCCGCCAGCCATATTTCCACAGAGCAGGCCCTTCATCTACTGAACATCGTTCGTGAAGCCCTCAGCAACAGCCTCCGCCACGCGCAGGCTACCAAAGCCACGGTCACGTTGAAACCGCTGACCCGATCCATTCGCTTATCCATTGTTGATAATGGGATTGGGTTCGAGCCTGCGAGCATGCTCGGGGTGGGACATGGACTCACAAACATGGCCGCACGGGCCCGAAAGGTCGGCGGACGCTTCGCCATTAAATCAGCGCCACACCACGGAACCCGCATCACCATTGATTTACCGAAGGAGAACCGCCATGCCGAAAGTGAAAGCGCATACGATTCGACTCCTGCTCGTCGATGATCATGAGGTGGTCCGGGTCGGGCTCCGCACCGTGCTTGCCCAGCACGATCATGTCACGGTGGTAGGGGAGTCTTCGACAACGGCCGATGCCGTTCGGGACGCCGCGCGATTGAAACCCGATGTGATTCTGATGGACGTACGCCTTCCGGACGGATCCGGGGTGGATGCCTGCCGTGAAATTCTTGCGGTCAATCCGCACATCCGTGTGGTTTTCCTTACCTCGTATGCTGACGACGATTCCGTTCTTGCTGCGGTGCTCGCCGGCGCACACGGCTATGTGCTGAAAGAAATCGACTCTGCCGCCTTGCTCCGCGCGGTGCACGCCGTCGCGGAAGGCCATTCGATCCTGGATCCTAGCGTCACAGAACGGGCGCTCCACTGGCTGCGCGGCATCAGCAGCGGGTCAGCACTCCCGGGAACCGAACCTCTGTCGCCTCAAGAGGAACGCGTGCTGGCCCTTGTGGCAGAAGGCCAAACCAACAAGGAAATCGCGACGGCCTTGAACCTGAGCGATAAGACCGTAAAGAACTACCTCGCAAATGTGTTCCAGAAACTGCGCGTCACGCGACGGGCCCAAGCCGCTGCCTTTTTCGCAAAACGGAAACAATAGCTGGAGTCGGATGGCCCTACCCCTAGTAGATCCACAATTTTCTTTCCGACATGCATCTCCACCTAGGCGGATCTTACGATTTTCTTTATAGTCTGTAAGGTGTTATGCGATGGGTTGCCCTCATTTTCATCGACGACTGAATGGAACCTAGTCGGAAGACCGCATTGGCATGCTCCGGTATCAGGGCCTGTCGCAATTGGACAAGCCCGACAGCTCAGTCACCAGATGCAATCTCCCTCGGAACAAGAAGGAGATTGAGGCGGTATTCTGACGTAGTCCGGAGGAACACGTGAACTTGATGACCGCTTTGCTCATTGGTACTGTGAGCCTGTTCGCTTTGCTGCTGTGGCAACTCCTCCGTACGCGCCGGGATAACTTCCTCCAATCTCGGGTCATTGCCGCTACGAGCTCCAGCGTCCTCGTCACGGATGCCACGGTCCCGCGACATCCTATTGTTGCCGTCAATCCCGCGTTTCGCTTGCTGACCGGGTACGCCGACGACGATGTGCTCGGTCAATCCACACAGATGCTTCACGGCCTCCACACGGATCGCAGCGCGATCGAGAAAATTGGATTGGCCATGCAGGATGGGCGTGCGTGCCGCGTCACGATTCGCCACTACCGCAAGAATGGCACCCCGTTCTGGAACGACGTGACCATCTCGCCCGTGAAAAATCGGGCAGGCACGATCACTCAGTACATCTGGGTGATGAGCGACGCCACACAGCGGCAACAGGCTGAGGAGGCGCTCAAAGACTCGCATGACCCGTCACAGGTGTTAGCCGAGTTGATGGCCGAAGCCATTATGATGGTCGGCGAGGCCAATACCATTGTGTATATCAATCCGGCTGGGTTGCGCCTGCTCGGAGCCACCTCCGCAGAGCAGCTCATCGGAAAACCGCTGACCGCCATTGTCCACCCCGACCAGCATGAAGCGACAGGCCATCGCATGCAGTACCTGCGGGGATCTGGAGACCCGCGCACGCGGTATGAAGAGCGATTTGTCCGATTGAACGGGCAAACACCGCAGGACGTTCTTACGGCCCTCGTCTCCGCCGCACCCATCCTCTGGAAAGGGAAGGCCTCCACAGTGCTCTCCTTTTCAGACCAGACCGAGCAACAACAGGCCCGCTCGACAACCCAGCGGCTTGAACAGCAACTATCATCGACCGAAACCGTCGCACATCTCGGAAGCTGGGAATGGAACCCACGGGAGAACCGCGCGCATTGGTCGGATGAGCTGTATCGCATTTTTGGCTACCTACCGGGCTCGGTCACACCCAGCCAGGATCTCTTCATCTCCTCCTTCCATCCGGAGGATCGAGACCGTCTTCAATCAGCCCTGACCCAATTTCTCCAGTCTGGCACGAAGCTGGATGTCGCCTGTCGTATCGTGCATCCGAACGGGACGCTTCGTCATGTGCGCTGCGTCGGGGAAGACGTTGCCAGGGACGAGATCGACCTCCCCATCCGGATAAGCGGTACACTCCAAGACCTCACCCCGCACGTCATGATGGAGCAGATCGCGCACGATCGGGATGAACAGTTCAGGATGGTCGTGGAATCCGCCCCCAACGGCATTCTCCTGACTTCGGAGGACGGCACGATTACGCTGGCGAATAACACGCTTGAAACGATGTTCGGATACGGGCACGGCGAGCTGATAGGCCGGTCGGTCGATATGCTTCTCCCTGAGGCGCTCCGATCGGACCACCTCGATCAACGCAAACACTTCTTCTCATCGCCGGTCTCCCGCCCGATGGGAGCCGGTCGTGAGTTCCTGGCACGGCGCAAAGATGGCAGAGAGATCCCTGTTGAAATCGGACTGACCCCGCTCCACACATCAACCGGACTCCATGTCCTCGCAACCATCGTCGATATCTCCGCGCGGAAAGCTCTTGACGCGTTGCTCGGTGAAAAAGACGCGTTGAATCAAGCCGTCCTTGATTCGCTGACGGCTGAAGTGGCCGTGCTCGACCAGGCAGGCGACATCACCGCCGTGAACAAGGCCTGGAGACAATTCGCACCTTCAGGAGCGGGCGAGGCGGCACCGATCTCGCCGGGTCAGAATTATGTGGCCATTTGCCGGAACGCAGTCTTGCAAGGAGATGCCGGCGCGCAAGAGGCTATCGAGGGGATCGAAGCGGTGAGAACCGGAACCCAGGACCGGTTTTGCCTGGAATATCCTTGTTCAACAACCGCCGACACTCGGTGGTTTGCCATGACCGTCATGCCGCTTCGCGGGCCTCGGGAAGGTCTGGTCATCACCCATGAAGATATTTCGGCCCGCAAACGCGCGGAACAGGAACGGGAACAGCTTCTTGCCCAGACCCAGCATTTGCAAAAGATGGAGGCCATCGGCACCTTGGCCGGCGGGATCGCCCATGAATTCAATAATAGTCTGACCGCCGTCCTCGGTTTTAGCGAGCTGGCCCTCAAAGGGCTCCCCAAAGACCATAAGGTCCGCCGGCATCTCGACCAGGTCATCGTGGCCGGTCGCAAGTCGCGCGACCTTGTGCACCAGCTCCTGACATTCAGCCAGCAGGGACGTCATCTCAAGCGCCCCCTCTCGCTGCATGTCCTCGTAAAGGAATCGCTCAAGCTCTTGCGACCGCTCGTGCCGTCCTGGATACAGGTGCACGAACATATCCTCGTGCCGTCCCCGCCCGTCTCAGCCGATTCGTCGCAGATGCACCAATTGGTTCTGAATCTAGTCGAAAATGCCTTACGCGCCATGCAGAAAACCGGCGGGACATTGAGTATTTTCCTGGAGGAAACCCAGGTCCAACAACCCCGGCTCGGCCCGCAAGCTCGACTAGAGCCAGGATCCTATCTGCGACTCATGGTTCGGGACACCGGCACAGGCATGACACCGGACGTTCAAAGCCGTATTTTCGATCCCTTCTTCACCACGAAAGAGCTCGGGGAAGGGCTCGGTATGGGGCTCGCCGTTGTTCATGGCATTGTGTCGGCCCACGGCGGAACCGTCTTCGTCGACAGTGCACCGGATGTCGGCACGACCGTCGAAGTCTATCTCCCCATACTCCCGACTCCTGCAATCAGCACCACGCCGTCAGGGTCGGATGAGCCGCTTCCACAAGGGCACGAATGCGTGCTCTTTGTCGACGATGAAGAATCCCTTGCCCGCTTCGGAGGGGAGATGCTAGAGTCGCTTGGGTATTATGCGGTGGTCCGGATGAGCGCATCGGAAGCCTTGCAGGCCTTTCGCATGGCCCCCCAGAGATTCGATCTCCTGATTACTGACCGAACGATGCCCAATATGAGCGGCGAGGCCCTCGCAAAAGACTGTCGCCTCCTGCGTCCCGATCTTCCCATTATTCTCTGTTCAGGATCGGAACCGCCCTTGTCCCAAGAAGCCCCTCCGCACAGTCAGGGGGTAACGAAATATGTTCTCAAGCCGCTGATGCTACAGGATTTGGCCCGCACCATCAGACAGGTGCTGGACCACGCAGCCTCCGAGACTCCATCGACTCATCAGCGATACCGTGAACTGGCCCGAGAACTTGTAGAGGAACACGATGCCATCAGTCCTAGTCGTTGATGACGAAGATCAAATCCGCCAACTGATCCGAGAGACTCTGGAACAAGCAGGGTACGACGTCGAGGAAGCCGGCAACGGGAAGCAGGGCCTGGAGCGGTATCGAGCCAAGCCTGCAGATCTTGTAATCATGGATATTCTGATGCCCGATCAAGACGGGCTCGAGAGCATCATGACGCTGCGCCGTGAGTTCCCCGCCTCGCGCGTAATTGCCATTACCGGCGGCAGCGACATGATCGGCATCCTGAACTTTCTCGATGTGGCCAAGATGCTGGGAGCCCGACGAACTCTCCAGAAACCCTTCGACATGCAAACGCTGCTGGATGCGGCGCAATCGGAACTTAGCCACTAGCTCGCTCACGTTGACATCGCTCCCTACGGCCCGTCACACTGCCGCCCCTATGATTCCCCCTGCTCAAAGAATAATGCTGTTGAATGTCGGCCTCGGTACGCTCGTGGTCGCCGTAGGGTTCTGGTTGCTCTGGGGCGCATTCCCAGCTTGGGTCGTCGCTCTGTGGGCGCTGCTCGTTGCAGCACTCTTACACTGGAAGTGCCGCACCATCACAGAAATCTGGGCTTGGTCGACTCTGCTGCTCGGGCTGGAAAGTTTCGCGTGGCCACTGCAGTTGATGATACAGCTCCAATCAGCTGCATCAGGACCGTCCGATGAAGAGATGGGCACGATCCTTTCCGCCGTTGTCCTCGGCCTGTTCTCATCGGTATTTTGGTTGTCCTTTTCCTATGGGCTCTTCAAACGAAAACCGGGAATACTGACATCACCAACCATACCCCCCACGCCAGTCCAAGCCCAGACGCCCTCGAAGCGGAAGCACCGCTAGCCTTACCCCATCTCTAGGGGATCGACATCGACGCTGAACTTCAAGGTTCGACGTGGATACGCTCGCTCCATCATCTCAAGTGACAAACGAACTGCCTCCCGCATCGCAATACGATCATCCCCTTTCACCATGATGTGCCACCCGGGGATCCCCGCCGGACCCGCACCGACCGCCGCCACCGGGCCGAGAACGGCAATTCCCTGACTCTGCAGATCAGCCGACAGGCTCCGTCGTGCGGCCGGCAAGTCACGCAACTTGGCAGCCGGGCGCGTTGGGAGGGCTTTATGTAATTCACCCGCCCATCGTTGGGCAGCCGATTCGATCTCTCGGCGATCCTTCCCGGACACAGTCAGATAAATGAGATGCCGCACTGGCGGATACCCCAGCAGACGGCGGGCCTGAATCTCCTCATCGTAAAATCTCTTCGGATCATGTGCGGCCACTGCTTGCATCACGTAATGCATCGGCAAAGAGGTTTGTATAATGACGCGTCCGCCGGCCATCGCCGGCATCGCCAGATTCATCGCATCAACCAACAACTGATGACTCCGCTCAGCCGCACGGAAATCCGGCAAGTGCAAACCTGAATCCGCATCGATAATGCCAACCAGGCCGGCCGGTAAAATGGGCTCTCGTTGAAACAGTGCTTGCGTCCCGATGAGGATGTCCCAAGAGCGGGCCTGGACCTGCTGCCATAAGCGGCGCGTCGAGACCACGCCGCGAAGGGTGTCGCGATCGATTCGCACAATCCGTGCTCCGGGAAAGAGCCGCCGGACTTCCTGCTCGATTCGTTCCGTACCTTCTCCGATCGGATGTAGACGCGACGCGCCACAAGCAGCACAGGTCTCCGGTAAGGACTCTCTGCGCCCACAATACCGGCAGACGAGACGGGCAGACTCACGATAGTACGCAAAGGCGACGGCGCACGAAGGACAGCGCGGCACCCACCCGCAATCCCGACAGACCAGGGCTCCTGCATATCCTCGTCGATTGAGAAACAGGATCGCCCGACCTTGCTGGGCCACAGTCGCACGCAAGGCAGCAAGGAGCGGCGCACTGAATGGCAATCCGCCAAACTCCCGCGTCATATCCACCAGTTCAACCTGTGGGAACCTGTCAGGCTCTCTTCGTTGGGTGAACCGCTCGATCTCACTTACATTGAGCACTTCCAGAGATGGATGCGCGGATCCATACACCAGCAAGGCTGACTCCTGCTCAGCCCGCATCCATGCCACATCTCGCACATGGTAATGTGGCTCCTGCGGCTCTTTGAACGCCGAGTCCTCTTCCCCATCCACCCAAATCAGTCCGATCCACCGAAGAGGACAAAAGATGGCTGAACGAGTTCCTACAACAATCTGCGGGGTCGCCATTCCACCCGACGCCACATCGACTCCTGAGGCGCCACGCGCATGAAGCGTCACGGGCAGTTTCGTGACGGTTCGAAGTACCCGTGCCAGCCACTGAGCGCGAACGACTTCGCCGATAATAATGAGGACGGACCGGCCTTCAGCCAAGGCAAATTGGGCCGCGCTCGCCATGATACCAATACGATAGTCTAACGCCCCGTCGATCAGAACCCTTGCAGACTGAGCCCCCAACAAACCTGCCTGAATCCGTTGCACTGCGAGAGGATCTGGAGCGAGGCAGGAAATAGGTTCCTCGTTCGCGAGCTCACTCTCAGCCTTCCGATCGCGGACACGAGACGGTCGTGTGGAGCTCGCGACTTCGCTCCTGACAATCCATTGATGGGCTTCGAGAAACGTGAGGTTCTCACGGTCAGAACCCTGACGGGAAGCCTGAACGGTGGAAGCGGAGAGCCCGCTCTTTCTGCGTGCGATGCGCGTGAGAAGCGGGAGGTGACGGTCCGAACAACTTCCTTGCTCCAAGGCCAGGTGCCCCTGTGGCGTGGCCACATAGCACCATTTCGGTTGAGCAACCGCGCGAGACGCTGGCGCCACCAGCCGTAAACACTGCCCCCAAGGAGCGATATACTCCTCCGCTATTTTCCGCGAAAGCTCGAACATCCCTGGAGGGAATCCGGACAGGCCGTTGCCTTCGGTCAGCGAAGCAATCGTCTTGAGTTGGGACAGGCTCACCCCGTTCGGGAGATCGCGCGTCAGCCCCACCACGGCCCCATCCAACATCGTTCGCCCAAACGGCACGACCACTCTCTGGCCAACCCCGATGCGGTTCACAAACAATGGCGGAACCAGATACGTGAAGGTCTTCGTCAAATGTCGGGGGACTATGACATCGGCAAACATCTGTACATTCGCAGGAGTGATATCGTGACTGGAATTAGTAGGCATGGCGCATTCTAGCAGCGCGCAGAAAGCCAGGACAATGAAAGGGAACGAGGGGGAGAAAATTTTCGCCGAAGGGACGTTCACGGGGCGGGCGCATCTCTATGCGCCCGCCCCATGCAACAAGAATATTACTCGAGCGGCCGAACAGCGGGTGCAGCAGGATCCTGCGCTGCTGGATCGGAGATACTTGGCTTCCCACTAGAATCGGGAAGGCTGAGCATTCCAGGACTATCGATTGCTGGAAGTGTATCCTGCCCTTTTGCAGTAGGGACAACCGGGTCTGCGATCGCATCCTGTCCCGTTGATGGGGGCGCCGCTGTATCCCCCTGGCCTCTTGCACTCAAACTGGACGGATCACTATCAGACTTCGTAGCCGTATTGGGAGCAACCGGTTGCGAGGGATTCGCTTCCGGTGAGGTTGGTGCGTAGAGCAGAATTTCCACGCGACGATTGCCGGTCCGGCCCTCTTCGGTTGCATTCGTCGCAACCGGGCGTCCATCACCATACCCGACGGAAGCCAGCCGAGCCGAATCCAGTCCGCCTTTCTCAACCAGGTAACGAAGCACACCGCTCGCGCGGGCTTTGGACAATTCCCAATTGGTTGGATAGCGCGACTTCAGGGTTGGGCCGATCTCGATATTGTCCGCATGGCCTTCAACCCGGATCATCCGGGCGTCGCCGCTGGTGCGCAGATATTCGATCAATTGGTCAAGCACTTTGTACCCTTCGGGTCGGATCGAGGCCTCCCCGGAATCATAACGGAGGAAATTTGTGACTTCGCCCAGATTGATTCGGCTCTCTCCCGCTGCATCTTGGACCTTCAACTTCCGGGCAACAAGATCCGACGGGATAGCGGCTACAGTCTTCTCCGCTTGGAGAGACTTAGGCTGAGACAATGGCTGAACAGGCGTGTCTATGGGCAATACCATCGGCGCGGAATGCCCCGCCAGCTTGAACCGATCGCCCTTCATCACTCTGGTCGACACACCCATGATTAACGCCGTTGCCGTTCGGTCTTCCGTGGCGATCACCTTCAACTGTCCAATCTTCCTCGGTGGGAGTCCTTGGCTGTGGCGATGAAGTTCAAGAAGATCTCCCTTCCGAAGGCCATCTTCCTTTCCGCGATCGAGATACACAACATCCGACTGTGCGACGAGCGTCATGGGCTTATCAGACTGGAGTTCGACAATCATTCCACGAAGCTCGGCTCCGTCACTTATTTGGCTAGGCTCCTCCAAAACCACCGGCGGAACAAAACGCATGACCGGATCGCCGGGAGCAATGACTCCGTAGCTCCGGACGACATCCACCGTCGTCAAGGCATGATCGACCTGCGTTACCTGCACGACCGCCAGACGGATAACGACAAACCCAAGATAGTCACCCGTTACAGGATGGAATACCTTCCGCACTCGACGATACACGGTGTAGAGATCCCCTGGCACGACATCGCGGGGATTGTCGAGCTTCAAATACAACGCATCATTGGACCCCAAAATCATTCGATCGCCGGTTGACTGATTATCGCCGGTAATAAGATTGACGATCCCGTCGCGAGGCGTCACTTTTTGAATGGCCCCCTCAGCAAATGCCAGAGCGCCTTCCCCGAATCGTATCGAACTGGTATCGATTGGCTGGGCTGTGGTCGGCGTCGCCGCGACCCAGATCGAAAGCACCAAGAGGAGAGAGGTAGTCGTTTTCATAGATATCGTCCTTGGTTAAGGCAAGTAGATCCTCGCAAACCATAGCAAATAACAGTGCGAAGTCAAGAATTTCCCCTGATTGCACGATGGTTTGACGTGACTTTTTGCATGGTGCTATCGTGCAAGCATATTACTTCTCCAAAACAGAATTGGTGGCAGAGGACATGCCTTCTCCAAAAGCAGCCGACAATCCTGATCCAGCTAAGCCACCACGGATCGAAACTCAAATTCACCGCCGCCGGAAGGCCAAGGCGTTCTCCCCACTGGAATCAGAATGGGATCTCTCCCAGGGGATTCCTCCCGCCCAACTTCGAACCCCCCGGTCTCCTCGGCCTACGCCTGACTCAAAGAAACCGTAACACATCCTTCACCACAGGCTGTTGTGGGATCATACGAATAGATACCTATGGCTTGAGCGAAATAATGAAGGGAGGGAAACAAGAAAAGATCCCACTCTTTATTTGCGTTTCTCTCACCAACTAGCCTAGGGCTTTCGGGTCTGTTTTCGTAGGTCCTTTGTCCGCTTGCTATCCCCCAGAGCGCAGAACTAAGATCTCGACTCTTCTTTCCAGTTCAACATCTTGCGAGATGGGAACGATGAGCGGCTTTAATCTTCTCCTTGAGTATCTCACCAATTATTTTCCGATACTGCTATTCATATTTATCGCCCTCGCTTTTGGGGTTGTCACACTGGTCATCAGTTATTTCGTACAGCCGAGATATCCCGAACCGGAAAAGTTATCGACCTATGAGTGCGGATCAGAACCTTTCTCAGACGCTCGCATGCCATTTCCTGTCCGATATTACGTCTTTGCGATGCTGTTCGTGATTTTCGACATTGAAGTGATCTTCCTCTATCCCTGGGCCATCGTGTTCGAAAAGCTGGGGATTATTGGGCTAGTCGAAATGCTGGTGTTTATTGCGCTGTTCCTGGTCGCGTATGTGTATGCCTGGCGAAAGGGAGCACTGGAATGGGACTGATCCAACTGGGGCGGCCAGACAAGGATGGCTCTCCCGACGTTATAACCACGACGGTTGAGAAGGCTGTGAACTGGGCGCGCAAAGGCTCGCTCTGGCCCATGACCTTCGGCCTGGCCTGCTGCGCGATTGAAATGATTGCCGCGGTGTCATCCCGCTACGACATGGATCGCTTTGGAGCCGGTGTATTTCGTGCGTCCCCTAGACAATCCGACCTGATGATTGTCGCGGGAACCGTTTGCCGCCGGATGGCCCCGGTTATCCGGAAGATTTACGATCAGATGCCCGAACCCAAGTACGTCATCGCCATGGGTTCCTGCGCCACCTCCGGCAATATTTATGACAGTTATAGCGTTGTCCAGGGTGTCGACCGGTTTGTCCCCGTCGATATTTATGTGCCTGGCTGCCCGCCCACGCCGGAAGCGCTTTTCGACGGCATCCTGAAGTTACAAGAGCGCATCATGCAAAAACGTGTGTTTGTCACGCAGCCCGACCAGGTTAAACCCATCATCGTGAAAGTCTAGGAACGGCGCGATGCATCAATTAGCACAACGCGTTCAAGATACGTTTCCGGTGGGGTTTCTGGCATCGACTGAGTGGCGCGGGGATGTCTCCGTAACCGTCACGCGAGAAAAGCTTCACGAAGTCGCCCAGTTTCTGCACGACGACCCGGGAATGGACTTTGACTATATCGTCCATGTGAGCTCCGTCGACTGGCCCGATGATGAAGAGCGCTTCGAGGCTATCTGGGAGTTTTACTCGATCCGAAAGCGTCAGCGAATCAGGCTCAAGACACGCGTGCCCGAATCGGATTGCATCGTCGACTCCTTGACCGACATCTGGAAGGGCGCCGACTTCATGGAACGTGAAGTGTACGACATGATGGGCATCCGCTTTCGCAATCACCCGGACCTGCGCCGAATCCTTATGCCCGACGATTACACTGAAGGCTACCCGCTTCGGAAAGATTTTCCGCTCCGCGGCAAAGGCTGGCGAGACACCTTCGATTTTCTTGACGAAGTGCCGCGGTAGGAACGAGACGAGCCATGGCGTTTGAAGACCAGAGAACGACCGTCTATAAAGTCGACCCGGAGCATCCGGAAAGCGAGTCGCTGCCGACGCTCCGGACTGAAGAACTACTGCTCAATATGGGACCTCAGCATCCCAGCACCCACGGTGTCCTCAAGGTGATCTTGGAGTTGGAAGGTGAGCGGCTCGTGAAATCGACACCGGTATTGGGATTTCTTCACCGCGGCGTCGAAAAGCTGGCTGAAGATGGCACCTATCATCAGTTTATTCCCCATACGGACCGGCTCGACTATGTCTGCGCGATGTACAACAACTTCGCCTATTGCCGCGCCGTCGAGAAACTCCTGAATCTCCAGGTCCCTGATCGAGCGGAATACCTCCGTACCATCGTCGCGGAGGTCCAGCGCATCATCGGCCATCAGTTCTGGCTGGGAACTCAGGCGCTCGACATCGGTGCCATGACCGTCTTCTTCTATTGCTTCCGTGACCGGGAAATCCTGCTGGATTGGTTCGATGAACTTTGTGGAGCCAGACTGACGACAAGCTGGTACCGAATCGGCGGTGTGGAGCGGGACTTCACACCATCCCTCCTCGACAAACTCAAGAAGTTTCTCGACTACTTCCCGCCCAAGATCGATGAGTACATCGTCTTCCTGGAAACCAACAGGATCTGGGTCGCGCGGACCAAAGGCGTTGCGGTCATCTCCGCGGAAGATGCCGTCAGCTTCGGGCTCAGCGGCCCGACCCTGCGCGGATCTGGCGTCGATTACGATCTGCGCAAATATGAGCCCTATTCAGCCTACCCCAAATGCGAGTTCAGTGTGCCCGTGGGGAAAAACGGCGACACCTACGATCGCTATTGGATCCGGGTCATGGAGTTGTATGAGAGCGTCAAGATCATCCGGCAGTGCCTTGAGCAGATGCAGGAAGGTCCGGTCATGGCGGATGTTCCGAGCGTCACCCTGCCGCCGAAAGAACGAGTCTTCACGAATCTCGAGGCCATGATCCAGCAGTTCAAACTGTTCTCGCAGGGCTTCAACGCACCTCCGGGGGAAATCTACTGCGGAACAGAAGCACACAAAGGCGAGCTGGGATTCCACATCGTCAGTACGGGCGGAGGAAAACCCTATCGCCTGAAAATCCGCGCCCCTTCCTTCATCCATATGGGCGCATTTGATTATATGTCACGCGGGTATATGATCGCCGACGCCATTACGTTGTTCGGCACATACGATATCGTCATGGGCGAATGCGACCGGTAGCCAGAGAGAGACAAGGATTCGAACCATGGGCTTGAAGCCAGCCACCAATCCGGATGTCGAAGCGACGTCGATCGAGCTTAGCATCGACGGGAAGACCGTTTCCGCCAAGGACGGCGTCTCGCTGTACGACGTGATTTCCAGCACGGGCAAGATCATCCCGGCCATGTGCTACCACTACACCTTCGACCCGTTTGGTTCCTGTGGGATGTGCCTCGTCATGCAGGAAGGCAAGAAAGCTCCGGTTCGCTCCTGCACGGCAAAAGCCACCGCTGGAATGGTCATCCGGACGGAAGGAGAAGACCTCTTCCTCGCGCGAAAGAAAGCCGTCGAAAAGCATCTCTCCGTCCATCCTTTGGATTGCCCGGTTTGTGACGCGGACGGCCATTGCGAACTCCAAGACATGGCGTTTCAGCACGGCGTGACCAATCTGGCCAGCGCGAAGCAGAAGTTCATTCCGGAAGATACCCGCAGCCTAGTCCTCGACTTCAATATGAACCGCTGCATCGCCTGCGCCGAATGCATCAACGTCTGCAAAGATGTGTTGATGATCGATGCTCTGCAATTCATGAAGAAGGGCGGATTCAATCAAGTCGTCGCCAAAGGCGATCTCCCGCTGTCCTGCGAATTCTGCGGTGACTGTCTGGCCGTGTGCCCGGTCGGCGCGATCACGAACAAGTATTCGAAATACCTCTACAAGCCCTGGCAGATGAAGAAGACCGCCAGCACGTGCAACTATTGCGGCGACGGCTGCCAACTCTATCTGGAAACGAAAGACTCCGAAGTCATCCGCGTGACGTCCCCTCTGTCCTGGAAAAACAAATGGGGCGATCGCGAGGAAACCGCCAAAGGACACGGTGGACTCTGCGTGCGAGGGCGGTTCGGATTCGAGTATCTCGACAGCAAAGCCCGCCTCACTCAGCCGCTGGTGCGCGAGGGCAATCAACTTGTGCCCAAACCCTGGCTCGAAGCGATGCACCAGGTCGTCGACCGCTTCACCGAGGTGAAGCAGAAACATGGCGCGGATGCGATCGCCGGATTGATTACCGCCCGCTGCACCAACGAAGAACTCTACCTGTTCCAAAAACTCATGCGGACCGTGTTCGGCAGCAATCATCTCGATAGCAGCGCCCGCTACGGACATATGAATTTCGTCCATGCCTCGCGCCATGCCCTGGGTTTCGGCCGGACTCCCAACGACTGGGAAGATCTCACCAAAGCCAAGGCCATTCTCGTGATCGGCTCCAACATCACCGAGACCAATCCCCTGACCGCCGTCCGGATCAAGGAAGCCATCCGAGTATATAAGGCGCAAGTGGTCGTTCTCGATTCCACCGTCACGAACATCGGGAAGCTGGCCTCCCATCCGTTCCTGATCAAACCAGGCACCGAGGGATGGGTGATCGATGGCCTCATCAAGGCCACTATCGATCAGGATCTCGTCGACGAGGCCGCCACCGGCAAGCACCCGAAAGCCTACGAGGCGTTGAAGACCGCCGTAGCGAGTCTCTCGCTGGAACAGATTGCCACGTACACCGGAGTTTCCGTCGACGCGTATCGTGAGATTGCCGCCATCATGGCCGAAGCCCCGCGTTCTATTTTCCTGTGCGCCGAGGGCATTGTGCGGCGGCCAGATGGCTATCACAACGTGCTAAAACTTATCGATCTGGCTTGGATCACCGGGAAACTCGGCCAACCAGGCTGCGGTGTCAACACCGTCACGGAAGAGCCGAACGAGCAGGGCGCAGTCGACATGGGCGTCGCGCCAGAATTCTTGCCGGGCCAAGGTGCGTACAATGATGCAGCAGCGCGCGAGCGATTCAGTAAAGCCTGGGAGGCCACGCTGCCAGCCAGTGCAGCCGGCGCCAACCTCATTGAAATTCTGAAACGCTGCAAGAGTGGCCAGATTAAGGCCCTCTACGTCATCGGGGAGAACCCCTTGGCCACACTGCCTGCTTCGGTGGAAGTCCGCAGCGCGCTTGAACGCCTTGAACTGTTGGTAGTCCAAGACCCTTTCTTAACCGACACCGGCCGTCAGGCACATTTTGTCCTTCCCGCTTGTACCTATGCGGAGAAAGAAGGAACGTTTACCAACTTGGAAGGACGCGTCCTACGCGTGCGCCAGGCCATGGATCCCGTCGGCGAGAGCCTGCCGGATTGGCACATCATGACCGCGCTGGCCAATGCCCTGGGAGCCCAATGGGGATATGAGTCGGCCAACGACATTCAAACCGAGATCATGAAACTCTTGCCCGGGTACTACAACCTCGGCCAGCCTCGAAAAGTGACACCGGCTCCCGATCACTATCTGACAAACGGGTACGCCGCGGAAATGAAGAGCCGCTATCGCGCCGCGGCACCAATCACCGATTCCAAGCGGCCCTTCGCACTGGTGATGGGACAATTGCTCGCCCATTCAGGCAAGATGTCGACAGAGGCGCCGGGGCTGATCAATATTGCGCCAAACACGGGAAAGCTTCGGATGAATGCAGGCGATATGCAACGACTGGGGCTCCAAGAAGGCACAAAGGTTCGCGTGACCTCTGAACGGGGTTCGCTCCAACTGAGCGTGCAGCCCGATATTGCACAGGCGCCGAACACGTGCTTCTTCCCGGAGCATTTCAATGAACCTCCGGTCAAAGATTTGATGCCCGTCCAGGTGGATGCCATGACCGGCGTGCCATCTTTTAAACACACGTGGGTCAGTATCGAAAAGGCCTAACAGTACGACCGATGTTCGTAGCGATGGGCGGGAGCCGACGATGAGCGTTGCCACACTGACAAAAAAGATTCTGCATGCAGCCCTGTTCTACGAGATCTGGGATGCGATGAAGGTGACGTTTCGCCATATGTTCCATCGCCCGATTACGTTTCAATACCCGCGCGAACAGCGGACCCTTCCCGATACCCATCGAGGCGCCTTATCACTGCTGCGGTACGACGACGGTCGCGAGCGGTGCGTGGGTTGCGACCTCTGTGAAGCCGCCTGCCCTTCCCGGTGCATTAAAGTCATCAGCGCCGAGGACCCGGCCAGACCTCTCCAGCGGTACGCAACGGAGTTTTACATTGACATCACGAAGTGTGTGTTCTGCGGCTACTGTGTGGAAGCCTGCCCCGTCAATGCGTTGGCCATGACCAAGATGTACGAATTCTCCACGCATGACAAACGCACCCTCCTGTTCGACAAGAAGCGGCTCTACGACATTGGTGAGCGTCATCTCAGTGACGCGAAAAAATATCTGTATGCCCATAACCAGGAGAAAAATGTCGAGGAGAGTCGTGAGTACCGATACTATTTCCCCCAGTCGGTCCTCAAAGCCACACAATCGACTCCCAAGCATTTGAGCTGAGACACCCC